>CALANQ010000411.1 GCA_937926025.1 uncultured Acidimicrobiales bacterium | reverse complement strand
GGCGTCGGGCAGGTCGGTGCCGCCGGCGATGTTCACGATGCGGCTGCCGAACTTCTGCAGCGCGATCTTGCTCTTGGAGAAGTGCTCCACGAGGTGGACCTGGCGGTCGGCGATGACGATCTCGGCGTCGCCGTCGAGGATCGGCTTCACGAGGTCGCCGATGCGCTCCTGCGGGTACTGGTTGTCGCCGTCGGTGTTGACGACGATGTCCGCGCCCAGCTCCAGGGCCCGCTGCACGCCGTCGTGGAACGAGCGACCGAGGCCGCGGTTGCGGGCGTGGTGCACGAACTCGGTGACGCCGTGCTCCCGGGCCACCTCGACGGTGCGGTCCGTGGACCCGTCATCGATGATGAGGACGATGATCTCGTCGATCCCCGGGATCTCCTTGGGGATCGTGCTCAGCACGAGGGGGAGGGTCTCCTCTTCGTTCAGGCAGGGCACCTGGACCACGAGCTTCACGCGCCGTCACACCTCTCTCACGGGAACGATCCAGGGTACCGGCTGGACGACGCCGGACAGCAACGGACGGATCGGACATCCGTCCGGTCGCGCGTGACGTCGCGACCGCCTACCGTTCCGCTGCCCGCCGCCTCCCGAGCGGCACCACCACCGGAGGAAGCCCGATGCAACGACGCACCCCCGCCCTCATCCTGGCCGCCGCCCTGAGCCTCGGCACCCTCGCCGCCTGCGGCTCGTCGGGATCGTCCGGGCCCTCTGGCAGCGACGGCGCCACCACCACCAAGGCCGACGGCAGCGACACCAAGGCCACGGTCACGCCGGTGTCGGAGCCGCTCACGATCCTGGTGGGCAACGACGACGGCTACTCGGCGGAGGGCATCGACACGCTGGTGACGGCGCTGCTCACGCTCGACGACGTGGACGTCACGGTGGTGGCCCCGCTCACCCAGCAGAGCGGCCAGGGCGGCAAGACCACGCCCGACACGGAGCTCGAGGTCACGGACGTCCAGACCAAGGGCGGCTACCCGGCGAAGGCCGTCGACGGCTACCCGGCCGACGCCATCAACGTGGCGTTCGACGAGCTGGGCATCGAGCCCGACGTGGTCATCACCGGCATCAACGAGGGCCAGAACCTCGGCAACCTGGTCGACATCTCCGGCACCGTCGGCGCGGCCCGCGCCGCCGCCAAGCACGGGGTGCCGGCGCTGGCCACCAGCCAGGGCACCACGTCGTTCGACTACGACAGCGCGATCCCGTTCATCCTCGACTGGATCAAGGAGCACCGCGACGACCTCACCGCCGGGAAGGTGGACGCCGGGGTCACCAGCATGAACATCCCGAGCTGCGAGTCCGGTGAGATCCGCGGCCTGCTGGAGCCCGAGGTGGCCGACACGGTGGAGAACGCCATCCACGACCAGGACTGCGAGTCCACCACCCCGGAGGCCGACCTCACCACGGACATCGAGGCCTTCAACGCCGGCTTCGTGACCCTGACCCCGGTGCCCACCACCGCCAACTGACGGCGGGCACCGCTGACCCGGGCCCGCGTCCCGGATCAGTAGTGCCAGGGGTAGGGCGACCAGTCCGGGTCGCGCTTCTCCAGGAACGAGTCTCGGCCCTCGGCGGCCTCGTCGGTGCCGTAGGCGAGGCGGGTGGCTTCGCCGGCGAACACCTGCTGGCCGACCAGGCCGTCATCGATCAGGTTGAAGCTGAACTTGAGCATCCGTTGGGCGGTGGGGCTCTTGCCCATGATCTTGCGCGCCCACTCGAGGCCCTCGGCCTCCAGATCGGCGTGGTCGACGACCTTGTTGACCATGCCCATGCGGTGGGCGTCGTCGGCCGTGTAGGTGTCGCCCAGGAAGAAGATCTCACGAGCGAACTTCTGGCCGACCTGGCGGGCCAGGTACGCGGAGCCGAAGCCGCCGTCGAAGCGGGCCACATCGGCATCGGTCTGGCGGAACCGGGCGTGCTCCCGGCTGGCCAGCGACAGGTCGGCCACCACGTGGAGGCTGTGGCCGCCGCCGGCCGCCCAGCCGTTCACCAGGCAGATCACGATCTTGGGCATGGTGCGGATGAGCCGCTGGACCTCGAGGATGTGGAGCCGGCCGGACCGGGCCGGGTCGATGGTCTCGGACGTCTCGCCCTCGGCGTAGCGGTACCCGTCCTTGCCCCGGATGCGCTGGTCGCCGCCCGAGCAGAACGCCCAGCCGCCGTCCTTGGGGGAGGGGCCGTTGCCGGTGAGCAGCACGCAGCCGACGTCGGACGACTGCCGGGCGTGGTCGAGCACCCGGTACAGCTCGTCGACGGTGGCGGGACGGAAGGCGTTGCGGATCTCGGGCCGGTCGAACGCCACCCGGACGCAGCCGACGTCGACGGCCCGGTGGTAGGTGATGTCCTGCAGGTCCTCGAACCCGGGGACCGGCTTCCAGGCGGCGGCGTCGAACGTCTCGGAGACGCCCTCCAGCGCGGTCATCGCCCGTCGCCCTTCGCCAGGCGGATGCCCGAGGCGATCATCGGGAACTGGAACGGCAGCCGCAGCCAGGCGGCGATGGCGGCCGGGTTGGTGGGCTTGCCGGCCTGGATGGCCATGTTGATGTTGGCCGGGTAGACCCCGATGAACGTGGCGGGGGCCAGCGCCCCGCCCACCTTGTGCTTCTGCGGGTCGTTCGACAGCAGCAGCGCGCCGGCCGCGCCCTCCGCCGCGCCGGCGGCCAGGTTCCAGAACCGGGGCGCTCCGAGCGACCGGGGGATGATCTTAAGGAACGGCTTCGGGAGGATCACGTGGAGGACGGCCATGAAGACCAGTCCGCCACCCACGCGCTGGCGGAGCCGGCGGTAGCTGGGGGACTCCACGGGCGTGGGGGTGGTGCTGGGTGCGGTCACGGCGGCGAGGCTACCGACCGTGCTCCAGCGCGGTGATCTGACGGTGTGTCAGGATCCGGTCATGGATGCTGCTGACCTCGTGACCTACCGGGAGCTCGAGGAGCTCAAGTACCGCTACACGCGGGCGCTGGACCACAAGGACTGGGACCTGTTCGCCTCGTGCTTCACCGAGGACGCCACCGCCACCTACGGCGAGCGGCTGTCGTTCACCGGTCCCGACCAGATCGTGGCCTACATGAAGGAGAACCTGGGCGCGAACATGATCACCGTGCACCAGGTCCACCACCCCGAGTTCACGGTCGACGGCGACGAGGCCACCGGCCGCTGGAGCCTGATGGACCGCGTGATCATGACGGACTACCGGTTCCTGCTCGACGGCGCGTCGGCGTACGAGGACCGGTACCGGCGCGGTGCCGACGGGGTGTGGCGCATCGCCCACACCGGCTACGAGCGCATCTACGAGCAGATGATCTCGTTCGACGACGTCCCCAGCTTCAACCTCACCGCCAACAAGTTCGCATGATGCGGCGCACCCTGATCGCGCTCGTCACCGCCGTCCTGCTCGTGGGGGCAGCCGGATGCAGCTCGTCGAGCGACGACGCGAAGACCACCACCACGTCCGGTGGGACGACCACATCGCTCACGACCGGGATGACCGACGAGGAGATCATCGCCGACATCAACGAGCGCATCCGCCCGTCGCTCGAGGACGCCTTCGACGCCAAGACGGTCGACTGCATCCTCGAGATCCTCGAGGACGGCGGGGTCGGCAAGCTCAAGGCCGACGACGTCGTGCCCGCCTACGAGGATCGCTGCGGGGTGACCGCCACCGAGGTCACCGGCGTCATCACCGGCGCCGCGCTGGTGGACCGCGGGGCGACCGAGGAGCAGGGCAAGTGCGTGGCCGACGCGGTCGCCGAGCTGTCCTACGACGAGGTGGCCGGCTACGGGGAGAAGGAGATCAACGCCGTCTACGAGGACTGCGGCGTCGATGTCGAGGCGCTCACCGACGGCACCGCCACCACCACGACCGGAGGGTGACTCAGGCCGCGCTCCACAGGTGGTGCAGCGCGTAGGACCGCCAGGGCCGCCACGGCTCCGCCGCGGCGGCGGCCCCCCTCGCATCCCCAGGGCCGCCGAGCGCCGCCAGCCCGCGCAGGACCCCGAGGTCGGTGGGGAGGAACACGTCGGGGTCGCTCAGCGCCCGCATGGCCAGGTACGCGGTGGTCCACGGGCCGATGCCCTTCACCTGGAGCAGGCGGCCCTCGACATCGGCCCGTTCGGAGCCGGGATCGAGCTCCACCTCGCCATCGGCCACCAGCCGGCAGGCCTCGGTGAGCGCGAGGCCGCGCGACCGGGGCATGGAGAACCCGGTCGGATCCGCAGCGCCCAGGGCGGCGGCATCGGGGAAGGCCCGTTCGAGATCGGGATGGGCGCCGGGTGCCGCTCGGAGCGCAGCGGGTAGGTCCTCGCCCAGCGAGGCGGCCACCCGGGACGCCACGGTCCGGGCCCCGGCCACCGACACCTGCTGGCCGATGACCGCCCGCACCAGCAGCTCGGTGCCGTCGACGGCACCGGGGGAGCGCCGTCCGGGCACGGCCGCCACCAGCGGCTGGAGCACCGGGTCCGCTCCGAGCGCCCGGTCGACGGCGACCGGGTCGGCGTCGAGGTCCAGGAGGCGCCGGCAGCGGGCGACGGCCGGCCCGAGGTCCCGGAGGTCTGCGAGCAGCAGGTCTGCGGTGACGTGATCGTCCTTCGCCCGGAGCGAGACCGTGGCCATGCCCGTGGGGAGCCTCAGGACCCGGTGGTAGGTGCCGTCGTCCGACACCGCCTCGACGCCGGGGATGGCCCGGGTCGCCAGGAAGCCCAGCACCTGGTCACCGGCGAACGGCGTGCGGGTGGCCAGCCGGAGCGAGATCGGGGTGGGCCCGGTCCCGCCGTCGGTGGTGAGCGGACCCGAGCGGCCCCGTCTGATGGAGGTCGTGCGGTCCGCCCGCAGCACCGTCGGGCTGGCACCGAAGAACTCGCGGACCGTGTCGTTGAACTGGCGGATGCTGGCGAAGCCGGCGGCGAAGGCGATCTCGGTGAACGGCAGCTCGGTGGTCTCGATGAGCACCCGGGCGGTCTGGGCCCGGCGGGACCGAGCCAGGGGCAGGGGAGCGGCACCGACCTCCTGCACCAGGATCCGGTGCAGGTGGCGCTCGCTCACCGCCAGGCGCCGGGCCACGCCACCGACCCCCTCACGATCCACCAGGCCGTCGTCGATCAGCCGCATCGCCCGGGAGGCGAGGTCGCCGCGCACGTTCCACTCCGGTGACCCCGGAGCGGTGTCGGGGCGGCACCGGCGGCACGCGCGGAAGCCGGCGCCCTGGGCGGCCGCCGCGGTGGGGTAGAACCGGACGTTCTGGCGGCGGGGCGTGGTGGCCGGGCAGCTCGGCCGGCAGAAGAGCCCCGTCGAGGTCACCCCCACGAAGACCCAGCCGTCGAAGCGCGGGTCCTTGCTGCGGATGGCCTGGTAGCAGCTCTCGTCGTCGATCCTCATCGGTGCCATCCTGGCGGTCGCCGGCACCGAACACGAGCGGGAATCGGACATTGGCGTCCGGTGCGTGGTCCCCGCCTCACGGGGGCCCGGCCCGTACCCTGGGACGATGATCGACGAGGAGCCCCGCACCGGCCCCGCCGACGTCTCCCGGTCCCTGACCGATGCCATGGAGCGCGCCGGCGTCCACCCGGCCTACGTCCACGCGGTGCGCGTCTGCGGGTTCGTCTACACGGAGGAGAACGCCGACACGCTCACCTCCGAGCAGGTCGATCGGTGGAACCGGGCCATGGACGACTGGTTCGCCGAACACGGCGAGTGACGCCTGACCAGGGCCGCGGACCGCGTTCCGAGCGGCTCGGTCCGGTAGCGTCGGTCCGTCGATCCGTGCGGGTTCCGCCTGCGCGATCGGACAGCGATCTCAGACGGGGGCGCCGAGAGGCGAACCCACGACCCACGTTCGGGTCCGTCGGCTGCGGCTGACAGGAGCGGGAGATGGCTGTCGACTCGGCTCCGGCCGACGCCGTTCCTGCCCCCACCGAACCGCCCGTCCGGGCACCGAGGAGATCTGCCCCCATGACCACCACCACGTTCGCGTCGCTCGGCGCGCCCGACTCCGTCGTCGCCGCCCTCGCCAGCCGCGGCATCACCGAGCCGTTCCCGATCCAGGCCGCCACCATCCCGCCGGCGCTCGAGGGCCGGGACCTCTCGGGCAAGGCGCCCACCGGCTCCGGCAAGACCATCGCCTTCGGCGTGCCGATGGTGGCCCGCGTGACCCGATCGGCCCCGAAGAAGCCCCACGGCCTGGTCCTCGCCCCCACCCGGGAGCTGGCCATCCAGGTGTCCGAGGAGCTCGACGCCATCTCGGGCGAGCTGCGGGTCCTGGCCGTGTACGGCGGCGCCAACATCGAGCCGCAGATCAAGCGCCTCCGCGCCGGGGTCGACATCGTCGTGGCCACGCCCGGGCGACTCATCGACCTGCTCGACCGGGACTGCATCCGGCTCGACGCCGTGACGTTCGCCGTGGTCGACGAGGCCGACCGCATGGCCGATATGGGCTTCCTGCCCGACGTGAAGCGCATCCTGGACCAGACCCGCGACGACCGCCAGACCGTGCTGTTCTCCGCCACGCTCGACGGCGCCATCGACACCCTGGTCCAGCGGTACCAGCGCAACCCGGTGGTGCACGAGCTCGAGGAGGACCGCTCCGGTGAGATCGTCCACCACTTCTGGCTGGCGCCGCGCCCCGAGCGGGTGGCGCTGACCGCCCAGATCGTCGACCGCCTCGGCCCGACGGTGGTGTTCTGCCGCACCAAGCACGGCTCGGACCGGGTGGCCCGCCAGCTCGGCAACGCCGGGGTGAAGGCCGCCGCTATCCACGGCAACCGCAGCCAGAACCAGCGGGAGCGGGCCCTGGAGGCGTTCCACCGCGGCGAGGTCCAAGCCCTGGTGGCCACCGACGTCGCCGCCCGCGGCATCCACGTCGACGGGGTCCTCGGCGTCGTCCACTTCGACCTGCCGCACGACGAGAAGGACTACATCCACCGCTCCGGGCGGACGGGTCGCGCTGGCATGACCGGCACGGTGGTCACGCTCATCGACGCCAACCAGCGCAAGGACACCGTGAAGATCAAGAAGGGCGCCGGCGTCGGCGACGTCGAGATCACCGAGCCCGACGTGGCGTCGCTCCCGGAGGGGCCGCAGCAGGCGTTCCGCCCGAAGCCCCGCCGCAAGGCCACCGTCAAGGACCTGGCGCCCCGTCCGCCGGCCAACAGTCCGAGCCGTGCCAAGCCCAAGGCCAAGCCGCAGGCGAAGACCGACCGCCACCGCGACTGGGACGAGCCGACCGAGCGGTCGAAGCCCAAGCCGAAGAGCGCCAGCCGTCAGAACCGCGCCGACCGCCGGGAGCGCCAGTTCACCGACGAGGAGCGTGCCGCCCGCGCCGCCGCCAACGAGCAGCGCGAGGCGCGAGAGGGCGGGCGCCGCACCGGGTCGCCCTCGGCCGGTCCGGCGAAGCCCCGCCAGAGCGGAGCCGCCCGCCGCAAGGCGAAGCGGGACCAGCAGGTGGCCGCAGGGGAGGCCCCGACCCGCTCGAAGAAGCGCCGCAGCGGCAAGCCCCGCCCGCCCGCCAAGCACCGCACCCGCTGACCCACCCCTCCGGCTCGTCCGGGTCCGATCCGTTCTCGTGCAGATCGGTCGGTTCTTGTGTGGATCCGACAGCCTGAACCTGTTGGTTCTGCACGAGAACCGACGCGCCTTGGTTCTTGTGCGGATGCGTCAGCCTGAGGCTGCTGATCCTGCACGAGAACGGTTCGGACGCGGGTCACCACAGGGTGTGACGGAGTACATACATCGGATGGTCGACATTTGTAGGACTTCCGATGTAAGTTGCCGCGCATGGGGAGAACGCAGGAGGAGCGACGGGCCGAGACGCGCGCCCTGCTCCTGAACGCGGCAGCGGAGCTGTTCGCCCAGAAGGGCTTCCACGCCACGTCGGCCGAAGCGGTGGCCACCGCGGCGGACCGGACCACTGGCGCCCTCTACAACCACTTCGGCGGCAAGGACGGCCTGCTGGTCGCGCTGCTGGAGCAGTGGATCGAGCAGACGATCCTCGACATCGCCGCCGCCCTCGAGGGCGAGACCGACCTCGACGGCCGGCTCGGCGCCCTGTGGGACGGCGTCGTCCGGCGCGACAGCGAGTCCGGTGACGCCTGGCTGCTCCTGGAGTTCGAGCTGTGGCTCCACGCCGTCCGCGACCCGGAGATGGGCGTGGTCGGGGCGCAGCGCTTCCAGGTGATGCGCGCCGGCCTGGCCGGCGGCCTCGAGGACTGGTCCCGTGAGTTCGGCTTCGACCTGCCGGCGCCGGCCACCGAGCTGGCCGCCCAGGTCATCGCCCTCCTGCTCGGCGCGGCCTTCCAGTTCCGCCTCGATCCCTCTGCGTTCCCGCAGCCCGTGGTCGTGTCCGGCCTCCGCCGGATCCTCGGCCTTCCCGCACCCGTCACGACCGGAGCCCCGTCATGAGCAACACCCTCGATGGCATCGACCTCCTCGAAGACACCTGGGCCACCGCGGTGCCCCACGACCAGTTCGACCGGCTGCGACGAGAAGCCCCCGTCCACTGGCACGAGCACCCCGAGTGGGAGGGCTTCTGGGCCGTCACCCGCTACGACGACGTGCGGGCCATCAGCCGCGACCATCAGACCTTCTCCACGGAGCTGGGCACCACGTTCCTCCAGGACATGGACGAGATCGGCCTCGAGCTGACCCGGATGACCCTCCTCAACATGGACCCGCCCAAGCACTCCCGCTACCGGCGGCTCGTCAGCGCCGGGTTCACCCCGCGGATGATCGGCCGGCTCATCGACCACATCGGCGAGCAGGCCGACGGGATCCTCGATGCCCTCGAGGGCCGTGACGAGATCGAGTTCGTGGAGGAGGTGGCCTGCGAGCTGCCGCTCCAGGTCATCTGCGAGATGATCGGCGTGCCCAACGAGGACCGGCACCTCATCTTCGACTGGAGCAACCGGCTCGTCGGCATGCAGGACCCGGACTTCCGGACCTCCGACGAGGACGGCCAGATCGCTGCGGCCGAGATCTACGCCTATTGCGAGGCGATGATCGCCGACCGCACCGCCAACCCCCGCGACGACATCATGACGGCGCTCGTGCAGGCCGAGGTCGACGGCGACCGGCTGAGCACGCAGGAGCTCGACATGTTCTTCGTGCTCCTGTGCGTGGCCGGCAACGAGACCACCCGGAACCTCATCGCCCACTCGCTGCAGGTGCTGCTCGAGTACCCCGAGGTGAAGGCCGACCTGGTCGCCAACATCGACGACGACGACCTGTGGGTCAGCGCCACCGAGGAGTTCCTCCGCTGGGGCTCGGCCATCCACAACTTCCGCCGCACCGCCACGGTGGACACCGAGATCGCTGGGCAGCCGATCAAGGCTGGCGAGAAGGTCGTCATCTACTACGCCTCGGCCAACCGGGACCCCGAGCACTTCGCAGACCCCGACGTGTTCGACCCGCGGCGCACGCCCAACGACCACGTCACCTTCGGCGGCGGCGGCGCCCACTTCTGCCTGGGCGCCAACCTCGCCCGGGCCGAGATCAAGATCATGATGCGCGAGTTCCTCCGGCGGTTCCCGAACGTCGCGCCCGCCGGCGACCACCGGCGGATGCGCTCCGACTTCGTGAACGGCATCAAGCACCTCCCCGTCCGACTGAACGGCTGAGCGTCCGCTCCGCCCGCCACCCACCTCCGGCACACCGCCACCACCACCCGAAAGCAGACACCTCCATGCAGACCGACCTGGCCAAGAAGCTCGGCATCGAGTTCCCGATCTTCGCCTTCACCCACTGCCGCGACGTCGTCGTGGCGGTCTCCAAGGCCGGGGGCCTCGGCGTGCTCGGCGCCGTGGGCTTCACGCCCGAGCAGCTCGAGGTCGAGCTGGACTGGATCGACGAGCACATCGGCGACAAGCCCTACGGCGTCGACATCGTCATCCCCGGCAAGTACGAGGGGATGGGCGCCACCGACGCCGACAAGCTCGAGGCGGACCTGAAGGCGATGATCCCCCAGGAGCACCGCGACTTCGTCCAGAAGCTGCTGGCCGACCACGAGGTCCCCGAGATCCCCGAAGAGGAGCGGATGCGGGAGCTCATCGGCTTCGGCACCGCCATCGCCGGGCCGCAGGCGGAGATCGCCCTCAGCCGGGAGAAGTGCGTGCTGCTGGCCAACGCGCTCGGCACCCCTCCGGCCGATGTGATCGAGAACGTGCACTCGAAGGGCAAGCTGATCGCCGCCCTCTGTGGCTCGGCCGCCCAGGCGGCTCGCCACAAGGCGGCCGGCGTCGACATCGTCATCGCCCAGGGCACCGAGGGCGGCGGCCACACCGGCGAGATCGGGTCGGTCGTGCTGTGGCCGGAGGTGCTCGACGTGCTCGGCGACACCCCGATGCTCGCCGCCGGCGGCATCGGCAGCGGCCGCCAGATGGCCGCCGCCCTGGCCATGGGCGCCCAGGGCGTGTGGACCGGTTCGCTGTGGCTCACCGTGGCCGAGGCCGACGTGCCCCCGGCCCAGATGCAGAGCTACTTCGACGCCACCAGCAAGGACACCCTCCGCAGCCGCTCGTGGACCGGCAAGCCCTGCCGCATGCTCCGCAACGACTGGACCGAGGCGTGGGAGGAGGACGGCAACCCGAAGCCGCTCGGGATGCCGATGCAGTTCATGCTCACGTCCAACGCCGTCCAGCGCGGCCACGCCTACCCGGAGCAGGCCAAGGACGTGCAGTTCAACCCGGTGGGCCAGATCGTCGGCCGCTTCGAGAAGATGCGCCCGTCTCGCGACGTCATCTTCGAGATGGTCGAGGAGTGCATCGAGGCCACCGAACGCATGAACAACCTCATGAACCAGAGCGTGGAGGCCTGATCCGATGAGCATCGACCGCTGCCCCGTGGCCCACGGGACCGACTTCACCGACCCGGACCTCATCCAGTCCCGGGTCCCGCTGCCGGAGTTCGCGTACCTCCGCCAGAACCAGCCCATGTTCTGGAACCCCCAGACCAAGGACAACTCCAGCTTCGAGGACGGCGGCTTCTGGCTGGCCACCCGCCACCAGGACGTCAAGGACATCTCCTGCGCCCGCGAGGGGTGGTCCAGCGAGGAGAACACCGCCATCGTCAAGTTCGAGGGGACGATCGGCAAGGACGAGCGCGACATCCAGAAGCAGATGATGCTGAACATGGATGATCCGCACCACGCCAAGGTGCGCGGCATCGTGTCCCGCGGCGTGTTCACCCCTCGGGGCGTCGCCAAGATCGAGGACGCCCTGCGCGCCCGGGCCAACCAGATCTGCATCGAGGCCAAGGCCAAGGGCAGGGGCAACTTCGTCGAGGACGTGGCGTGCGAGCTCCCGCTCCAGGCGCTGGCCGACCTGATGGGCTTCCCGCAGGACGACCGCAAGCAGATCTTCGACTGGTCGAACCAGATGATGGCCTACGACGACCCGGACTTCGAGGTGGACCCGGCCGTGGCCGCCGCTCGTTG
>CALANQ010000410.1 GCA_937926025.1 uncultured Acidimicrobiales bacterium | reverse complement strand
CCATGGCGCTGTTCGGAGGGCCCTCGGCCGACAAGATCCTGGCGAAGGGCGCCCCGGCGTCCGGCCGCATCACGGGCATCCGGGTCCGGTACGTGTCCGACGGCGACTCCGATCGGCGGGTCGACGAGTACGCGGTGGAGCACGCCGGCGGCACCGCCGGGATCCGCCAGGACCTGGTGCCCGACGACCTGGTCCGCCTGGGGATGGACGTCGACCTGGTGGTGCACGCCGGCGACGCCGTCATCGACTGGGCCGCCACGGGCGACCGGCTGGGCTTCGACGGCTCCGTGGTGACCCACCGCTCCAAGGTCCTGAAGGAGCCGCCCGAGCCCGGGATCGTCGACGAGGACCGGTCGTTCGTCGCGGTCCGCAAGAAGGGCGAGGCCGCCACCGTCACCATCACCGACCTGGCCGAGCGCTCGTTCCTCGGCGGTCTGGCCGTGCGGCTCACCGCCACGGTCACCGTCGCCCTCGACGGCGTCGAGCCCTACCAGGCGGAGATCAAGGGCCTGGCCGTGCCGTTCTACGCCACCCACCTCATCGCCGTCGGCCTCGCCGCCCCCGGCTACGTGGCGCTCAAGCGGCTGGACAAGCCGGTCATCGACTGGGCCGCGGCCGCCACCGCCGACCCCGGGGTGGGCCGACCCCCGGCGCGGCCCCGGCACGTGGAGCCGACGGAGGCCGCCGGGGCCGGCGACGACGACCTGACCCCGGATGGCATCGCGGCGTCCATCGCCGCCGCAGCCGATGCCGGCCCGGTGCACGGCGGCGTCACCCTGGCCACCTATGCGGCGGTCGAGGCGGGCCTGCAGCGGGACCGCGTCCGTCCGGCCGACCACGACGCCTACGCGGTGGGCAAGGGCATGCCGGCGGACACCACCTGGGCCGCCGCCAGCGCGGCGTGGCAGGCCGCCATCCGCCAGGACTGGAAGCTGGGTGCGGCCTTCGCCGAGGCGTTCGAGACCGAGCGCAAGCGGCGATGAGCGACCTCCCTCCCGATCCGGGTCCGGCGCCAACGACCCCGGCCCCGACCCGGCGCATCGTCACCGTGCGCAACACCCGGGCCCTGCGGCTCGGCTGGGTCGGCATCGGCGTGGGCGTCGTCCTCGTCGTCATCGGGGCCACGGTCGGCTGGGGCAGCCAGGCGCTCCAGGTGGCCACGGCCGAGGGCCGGGCCCAGGTGGGCAACCCCATCCGGTTCGACGCCGACGACGGCACCACCTACGCCATCACGGTCATCCCCGAGCCCACCACGGGCGACTTCGTCGAGGACCGCATCTCCCAGCTGGGCTGCACCGTGGAGCACCCCGACGGCACCACCCAGACCCTCAACCCGAGCGCGGCCTCCGTGCGCACCAGCACGTCGGTCGGCGTGTTCGCCGCGGACTTCGACGGCCGCGGCGGCGCCACCACCGTCACCTGCGCGTGGGAGCGCGGCGACCTCGGCAGCTTCTACGCGGTGGCCAAGACCCACCGCGTCACGCGGTACATCGGCACCGGCGTGCTGGTCGGCGGGATCCTGATCGGCCTGGCCGGGGTGAGCGCCCTGGTGGTGGGCTACCGGGGCAAGCCCGAACTGCAGGCCATCGAGCCCGAAGGCCCCGCCGAGGCCTGAAGGTCAGCCCAGCCGCTCGATGATGGTGACGTTGGCCTGGCCGCCGCCCTCGCACATCGTCTGGAGGCCGTAGCGGCCACCGGTCTGCTCGAGGTGGTTGAGCATGGTGGTCATCAGGCGGGCGCCGGTGGCACCGAGCGGGTGGCCGAGCGCGATGGCCCCGCCGTTCGGGTTGACCTTGGCCATGTCGGGGTGCAGCTCCTTGGCCCACGCCAGGACCACCGAGGCGAACGCCTCGTTGATCTCGACGGTGTCGATGTCGTCCATCGTCAGGCCGGTCTTCTCGAGCGCGTAGCGGGTGGCGGGGATCGGGGCCGTCAGCATGAAGATCGGGTCGTCGCCCCGGACGCTCATGTGGTGGATGCGGGCCCGGGGCGTGAGGCCGTGGTCCTTCACCGCCTGCTCGGAGGCGATCAGGATCGACGCCGACGCATCGCTGATCTGGCTGGCCACCGCCGCCGTCAGGCGACCACCCTCGACCAGCGTGCGCAGCGAGCGGATCTTCTCGACGTTGGGCTCCCGGGGGCCCTCGTCGAAGGCGAGCCCGTTCAGCGGTGCGATCTCCGCCTCGAAGCGACCGTCGGCCTGCGCCTTCAGCGCCCGGGTGTGGGACTCGATGGCGAAGTCCTCCATCTCCTCCCGGCTGAGCTCCCACTTCTCGGCGATCATCTCGGCACCGGTGAACTGGCTGACCTCGTTCGGGCCGTAGCGATCGACCCACCCGGGCGACGTGGTGAACGGATCGGGGAAGCCGAGGTCCTGCGCACAGGTCATCGCCGAGCTGATCGGGATCTGGCTCATCTGCTGCACGCCGCCCGCGACGACGAGGTCGTTCACGCCCGCCATCACGGCCTGGGCCGCGAAGTGCACGGCCTGCTGGGCCGACCCGCACTGACGGTCCACGGTGGTGCCGGGCACGTGCTCGGGACCGCCGGCCACCAGCCAGCAGGTGCGGGCGATGTCGCCGGCCTGGCCGCCCACCGAGTCGACGTTGCCGAAGATCACGTCCTCGACCGCACCAGGATCGATGCCGGTGCGCTCGAGCAGCGCCTTGATGGGGGCGGCGCCGAGGTCGGCCGGGTGGATCGTGCTGAGCGAGCCACCCCGCTTCCCGACAGGCGTGCGGACGGCGTCGACGATGTAGGCCTCAGGCATGCCCAGAATCTAACGCCCCGTCAGAAACCCTCCACAGCCCGCGCCCCGGATCACCCGTCACGCGCCCGCCAGGAGCGGTAGCGTTTTGCAGCCGCCCCTCCCCCCGGGGTGGACACAAACGAACGGAGCGCGGGACATGATCCGATCCAAGACCCTTCGACGAGCCGCGTCGCTGGCCGCCTCGCTGGTGGCCGCCGGCGGGCTGCTCGCCACCACGGCGGCACCGGCCGCCGCCTCGTCGGTCGACAGCAGCACCCTGGTGTTCGTGCCGTACAACGGCCAGACCTTCACCATCTGGCGCAACGGCAACACCGCCACCCCGGCGTACTTCACCACCTCCAGGGTCATCGAGGGCAACTTCGGCGGCCCGGCCGGCACCGACCTGTTCCTGTACAACCCGGGCAGCGGGTCCGACGGGGTGCTCAGCGTCACCGCCAACGTGAGCTCGTTCACCTCCGCCTTCCGGTCCGAGACCATCAGCGGCACCTACACGCCGGTGGTCGGCGACTTCGACGGCAACGCGGTCGACGACATCCTCTGGTACGCCCCCGGCACCGCCGCCGACTCCATCTGGTTCTTCCAGGCCAACGGCAGCCACACCACCAAGTCGGTGAGCATCTCCGGCACCTACAAGCCCACGGCCATCAACGTCGACGGCAACGGCACCTCCGACATCGTCTGGTACGCCCCCGGCACCGCCGCGGATTCCATCTGGCGGTTCGACACCAACGGCAACCACACCACCAAGGCCATCACCATCAACGGCAGCTACCAGCTGATCCCGGGTCACTTCAGCGATGTCGCCGAGGGCAGCCCGCAGCGCCGCCTCCTGTTCTTCAACAAGAGCGGCGCCGACTCCATCTGGACCTTCGACACCAACGCCAACCACACCGCAGCGGCCATCCCGAACATCGACGGCACGTACACGCCGGTGGTCGGCGCGTTCACCAACCCGAACCGCGATGCGGTCCTCTTCTACAAGCCGGGCACGGGGGCAGAGCGGTTCATCAGCTTCAACGCCAACGGCAGCGTCAACCAGCTGGAGGCGCCCACCGTCAACGGCACCTACGACCCCGAGGTCGGCGACTACGACGGCAACGGCTACCAGGACATCGCCTGGGCCACGGGCGGCAAGGCCACGCTGTGGAAGTTCAACGCCGGCGGCTTCACGCAGCAGTCGATCACCACCAGCACGGTCAACACCCGACCGGCCACCATCGACAACTACCGCTTCCCGGCCTGACGGATCCCTGACGCTGGCCTACCCTGGGTCCCTGAGCGGCAGCGGACCATCGGGGGATTCCATGCGCACCACGTTCCATCGTCGGACGGCACTGGCGGCCGCCGGCCTCTTGGCGGCCGCCACCGCCGTGCTGCCGGCACGGCCCGCAGCGGCGTCCATCGCCGAAGACGCCGTCTTCTTCGCCTCGCCCAGCAGCGACCAGGTGGTGGTGCTCGCCGGCGGCATGCGCACGTCGGTGACGGCGTTCCCCACCGCACACGTGCTGGCCGGGCACTTCCCCTCCACCGCCGGCGCCCAGGCCTTCCTGTACAACCCGGGCCCGGGCCCCGACGGCCTGCTCGACGTCGAGCGCAACGGCGACAGCCTCAAGACCCAGTTCACACCGGCGCCCGTCGGCGGGACGTTCCGCCCCGTCGTCGCCGACCTGGACCTCGACGGCAACGACGACATCTTCTGGTACGCACCCGGCACCGCCCGGGACTACGTGTGGTTCTTCGAGGACGACGGGTCCATCACCTCGGTCCCGATGACCGTCAACCTCGACGCCCAGCCCGTGCCGCTCCTCGTCGACGGCATCAACGACCAGCCCTCCCGCCAGGGCATCCTCTGGTACGGCCCCGGCGCCAAGGCGGACTCGCTGTGGCTGTTCAGCGGGCGCAACGCATCGGCCCGGCGCGTCAGCATCGCCGGCAACTACCGGATCACCGTGGGCTCGTTCTTCAGCCGGAACTTCGGCCAGAGCGCGCAGCAGGTGCTCTTCTACGACCCCGCCGGCGGTCGCAACTCGATCTGGAGCTTCCACCGGGGCGATGGTGCCCACCGCAGCGACCCCGTGCCCTCACCGGGACGCAGCTACATCCCCGTCGTCACCAAGGCCGGCATGCACGGCGCGGACTACGTCTACTGGTACGGGTCCGGCCCCAACCCCGAGAAGGTCTGGGGCTTCGACAGCGCAGGTCGCGTCGACGGGGGGTCCATGCGCAGCATCAACGGCACCTACCGCGTGCTGCGGGACGCTCAGGGCCGCAGCGGCGCCGAAGAGGTCATCCTCCTGGATGGCACCACCGCCGCCCGCAGCGTCCAGCTGGCCCCCGAGCACGCACCGGCGCTGGGAACCATCACCCCGATCACCGGTCTGCCCCGAGCCCCCCGGGGCGCCTCGACCTGGTTCGAGGAACCCGTCAGCTGATCCCTCGGCGCCCCGCCGCCTCCCGGGATCGCACCACCTCCGAGGGGGGGGTGGCGTCAGATGCCGAGCGCGGTGGCCACGCGGCGGCGGTGCCAGGCGGCATCGCCCCAGCTGCGGCTGAGGGCCTCGGCCCGCTTCAGGTACAGGTGAAGGTCGTACTCCACGGTGTACCCGATGGCGCCGTGGCACTGCAGCGCCTGGGCTGCCGTGAACCGAGCCGCGTCGGAGGCCAGAGCCTTCGCCGTGGAGACGGTCCGGCTGGCGGTCGGCGCCTCGGTGCTCAGCTCCCAGGCCGCGGCGTAGACCACGGGCGCCGCGAACCGCAGCTTCATCGCCGCCGTGGCCAGGTGGTGCTTCACCGCCTGCTGGGTCCCGATGGCCACGCCGAACTGCTTGCGCTCCGCCGCGTACGCCACGGTCAGGTCCAGCATGCGACGACCCAGGCCGAGCAGCTGGGCCGCGGTCCCCAGGGCACCGCGGTCGAACGCCCGCTCCGCGACGACGCCGGTGGCGAAACCGCCGTCGGACTGCCACGCACCCAGCTTCACCACCCGACGACCGGCGTCGACCGCCTCGGCCAGCGTCCGGCGCGAGTCCGGCGTGTCGCCCACCGCCAGGCCACCCTCGATGCGGCGGGCCACCCAACCGTCGTCCGCGCCACGCCCCCGGTCCAGGCTCACCAGGTACGTCACCGCGTCGCCCCAGGGGACCAGCGCGCTGGTCAGCGGCACGGCGCCGGCCTGGCGCGACCCGTCGAGCAGCTCGGGCAGGACGCCGTGGGGATCGTCGCTGTCGTCGAGCAGCGGCGCCACCACGCAGGCCGTCTCCACGAACGGGTGGGGCAGGGCGGCGTACCCGGTCTCCTCGGCCAGCAGCACCCAGTCGTCCTCGGCCATGCCCAGGCCGCCGTTGGCCTCGGACACGCCGATGCCGAGCACGCCCATCTCGGCCAGGTCGTTCCACACCTTGGCCACCCGGTCGGCATCGGCGCGGGCCCCCTCGCCCTTGCGGGCGCCGTGAGCGTCGGTGCCGTCGGGCCAGGCGGCGCGCACCACCTCGGGCGGGCACTCCTTGGCCAGGAGGTCGGCCACCGCATCGCGGAAGGCCAGCTGGTCGTCGGTGAAGGCGAAGCGCATGTCCCCTACTTCCGCGGCAGGCCGAGGACGCGCTCGGCGGCGATGTTCCGCTGGATCTCGTTGGTGCCGGCGTAGATCGGACCCGACAGCGCGAACTGCCAGCCCTTGCTCCACGGCCCGTCCAGCTCGGCCTCGGGCCCGAGGATGTCGAGCGCCGTCTCGTTGAGCTTCACGTCCAGCTCGGACCACCACAGCTTCACGAAGCTGCTGGCCGCTCCGGCGCTGCGGCCCTCGGCGTCGTCGGTGACGGTCTGGAGGGTCTGCAGCCGGTACGCCTCGGCCTCCATCCAGCCCTGCACGACCCGGTCGCGGAGCCCCGGGTCCAGATCGGCAGCGGCAGCGCCCTTCGCCCGGTCGCGGTAGAGGTCGACCAGGCGGTCGGCGGTGGCGGTGAAGCGGCCGGGCGCCCGCAGCGTGAGGCCCCGCTCGGAGGACGTGGTCGCCATGGCGACCGACCAGCCCTGGCCGACACCGCCCAGCACCACCCCGCCCGGGATGGCGTCGTCGGGGAGGAAGGCGCCGTCGAAGAACACCTCGGCGAAGCCCTCGTCGCCGTCGAGCCGGCCGAAGCCCCGGACGGTGATGCCGTCGAGGTCCAGCGGGACCAGCAGGTAGGTGAGGCCCTTGTGGCGCTCGGACTCCGGGTCGGTCCGGAACAGGCCGAACAGGTGGCTGCAGAACGCGCCCCGGGTGGTCCACGTCTTCTGCCCGTCGAGGACCCAGCCGCCCCGCTCGTCGTCACGGGTGGCCTTGCAGGTGAGGCTGGCCAGGTCCGACCCGGCGTTGGGCTCGGACCAGCCCTGGCACCACAGGTCCTCGGCCCCGGCCATGCGGGGGAGGATGTGGGCCTGCTGCTCGGGCGTGCCGAACTCGAAGATCGTGGGCGCCAGCAGGAAGATGCCGTTCTGGGTGACCCGCTGGGGGCCGCCCGCCCGGTAGTACTCCTCCTCGAAGATCAGCCACTGCCACCGGCTCGCGCCCCGGCCGCCGAACTCCTCAGGCCAGCTGACCACGGCGTACCGAGCGGCGAACAGGGTCCGCTCCCAGTCCAGGTGCTGGGCGAAGCCCTCGGTGGTGTCGCCGCTCAGGATGCGGTCGTCGTGGCGGCTCCGCCACGCCGCCAGCTCGGTCTCCAGCCACCCGCGCACCTCGGCGCGGAAGGCCTCCTCGTCTGCGCTCCAGGTCAGGTCCATACGGCGAGCGAGCGTATCTGACGCCCCGTCAGATCCAGGAACCGACCCCTCGGGCCCGCCGCTCCCCAACCCTTGGCCCCGAACTTTCGACGCCAACCGTTGCGCTGCAACGACAACCGTCGAAGGTTCCAGGGACCTTCTCCGACCCGATCCCAACATTCGACGCCAACCGTTGCCCTGCAATGACAGCTGTCGAAAGTTCCCCCCGGGGGGGGGCGGCGGGAGCGGTCAGTCAGGCGCCGAGGCGGGTGAGGGGGGGGCGGGCGTCGGCGATGATGCCGTCGAGCAGGGCGGCCACGGGGGGTAGGTCGTCGATGACGCCGGTGACCTGGCCGGTGGGCAGGACGCCGACCGAGGCATCGCCGTCGACCAGGGCCGTCTTGATCAGCATCGGGGCGTTCGCCGCCATGGCCAGCTGGGCCCAGGTCAGGTCCTGGCTCTTGCGCATCGCCATCCCCTCGGCCCACAGCTCCTTCAGCGAGGTCCCCGTCTGCTTGCGGAACTCCAGCGCCTTCAGGGCGGCCTTGGGCATGCGGGTCACGATCGACGCCTTCTCGAGGCCGTCGATGAGCTCGGTGCGGATCACCCGCTGGGGAGCGCCGTCGAGCGCGGTGGTGACCACCGTGTCGAAGACCGTGGCCTTCGTGTAGTCGCCCTTGATGGACTCGGGGACCCGGCTCTCCTGGGTGAGCAGGAAGCGGGTGCCCATGGCGATGCCGTCGGCGCCGTAGGCCAGCGCCGCCACCAGGCCGGCCCCGGAGTGGAACCCGCCGGCGCCGACCACCGGGATCTGCTCGCCCACGGCCTCCACCACCTGCGGCAGCAGCAGCGATGTGGGCACCGACCCGGTGTGGCCGCCGCCCTCGCCGCCCTGGGCGATGACCGCATCGACCCCCCACTCGGCCATCTTCTCGGCGTGGCGGCGGGCCCCGACCGTGGGCATGACCAGGCCGCCGGCGTCGTGGATCTTGGCGATGGCGTCCTTGGTGGGCGCCCCGGCGAAGGAGAACAGCCGGATGCCCTCCTTGGTGGCGTACGCGATGCGCTCGTCGAGGTCGGGCTGACCGGCTCGGAAGTTGGCGCCGAACGGGGCGTCGGTGGTGGCCTTCACGGACTGCACGGCGTCGCGGAACTGCTCGTCGGTCATGGTGATCGACGCCAGGATCCCGAACCCGCCCGCCGCGCTGGTGGCGGCGGTCAGGTTGGCGCCCGACACCCACCCCATGCCGGTCTGCACGATGGGGTACCGGCAACCGAGCAGCTCGACCAGCCGCGTCCGCAGCACGTCGCCGCCGGTCGCAGGAGCAGTTTCTGATGACCCGTCAGACATGCCGTGGAGCGTACGACCCAACCCCCCACCCGACGAACTTCGTAGGCCGGGGCGACCGAACGGTCGACCTCAGCTACGAAGTTCCGACCGCCGAACCGCTCCTCGGTGAACTTCGTAGGCCAGAGCGACCACACGGTCGACGTGAGCTACGAAGTTCAAGGCGGTGGCGGGTCGGCAGCCGGGGTCAGAACTCGAAGCCGTAGAGGATCTCGTTGTCGGCGCTGCGCTGGCCGCCGGCGCTGTCGTAGATGGCACGGGCATCGCGGTCGTCGGCGGAGGCGAAGGCGAAGCCGCGGTCGATGCCCATCTGGCGGGCCTCGGCGCCGATGCCGTCGAGGAGGATCTTGCCGACGCCCTGGTTGCGGTGGTCGACGTCGATGCCGATCTCGTAGACGCAGAGGTGCCGGAGCTTCGTGTGGCGCCGGTACAGCACGCAGCCGTAGGCGAACCCGGCCATGTGGTTGGTCTCCATGTGGATGGCCACCACGCAGATCGTGCGCGGGTCGTTGACGAACTCGCTGGCCTCCTCGCTGGACAACGGCGGCACCCAGGGCCGATCGTCGTCGTCACCGAAGCGGGCGTTGCCCTTCGCGAGCGTGCTCAGCGCCCACTCGTCACCTTGTCGAAGCCGGTGCAGCCGGTACCGATCACTCACCACGCCGCGGAGCGTAGGCGCAATGCGACCCTCTGCGTCGCCAATCTCCGGCACCGCCGCTCCGCCGCCGCCCGCTCCGGCCGTTCCCGATCCGAACTTCGTGTGGCACCGGTCCACGAGTGATCCGCTTCCACACGAAGGTCGAGCGGGCGGGCCGCAGTGGGTGGAACCTCGTGTGGCGACGGTGCAGGAACGCACCGGAGCCACACGAAGTTCCGGCAGGGCGGGCAGCACCGGGGTTCCGCCCGTCCCGAGATCACTCGGGCTCGGGGACCTCGCGGAGGCGGGTGTTCTTGGGGTCGATGACCTCGGTGAGGAGGCGCAGCTCATCCGCCGTGGGCAGGCGGGAGGTGGGCACGTCGTCGGGGATGACGAGGTCGAAGCCGGTGGCGGCGACGATGTCGTCGACGGTGACGCCGGGGTGGACCGAGCGGAGCCGCATGGCGTGGTCCGGGGTCTCGAAGTCGAAGACACCGAGGTTCGACACGACCCGGCGGATCTCGTGGAACCGGGCGGCGTCGGCGCCGAGAGAGGCGGCGCGGTCGTAGCCGATGCCCGTCACGATGTCGACGTGCTCGACGAACACCCGGGGGCCGTGCTGCGGCACCCAGTACGAGGTGGTGTCGTTGATGGTGTTGCCCGGCGCGCCCCGGAACCCGAGGAGCTGGGTGCGCGGCTGGGTGGGGGTCCCACCGAGGCCGGCGATGTTCTGGTTGCCGAACCGGTCGACCTGGGTGGCGCCCATCATCACGTGGCGCCGCCCGCTCCACACCACGTCGAACATGGTGCGGTACGGGTTGTAGGTCTCGTAGCGGCGGTCGCCGATGGCGGGGACGGCCTCGTCGTTGGCGATGAGGGCGGCCTCGCCGTCGGTCATCACCAGGTCGGGCTCCCAGGTGGCCCGGGCGAGGCGGCCGCCGATCATCGGGATGGTGCCGATCGGGTTGGCGAGCAGCTCGCCGTCGCCACGGAAGCAGTCGGCCACGGCCACGGCGCAGACGTCGGCGCGGGTGACCAGCGAGGAGAGGGTGTCGGACATCAGGCGTCTCCGGTGGGGCGGGCGGCCAGGGCAGCCTGGTAGTCGGCTTCGGACGGGAACGACAGCCACTCGGACCGGAAGGCGTCCCACGCCTCGGCCTCCTTGGCGGTGCCCAGGTACACCTTCTGGAACGCCTCGTCCCGGACGTACTCCGGGTCGCACGAGGTGGGGTGGGCACCGTTGGGGGCCTCGACCACGCCGTCGACGAAGAGGCGGTTGATCCGCAATCGGGTGATGTCCCCGGCGGCGTCGACCAGATCGCCCGACGCCACGATGCGCTCGGTGGAGATGAACCGCTTCTCGGCGGCCTGGAGGAGCAGGTCGTCGAAGTAGAGGTCCGGGCCGCGGAAGGCGGCGTTCCCCCGCTCGTCGGCCACGTTGAGGTGGCAGAGGGCGGCGTCGAGGTGGATGGCCGGCTGGGCGATGAGCTCCTCGCCGTCGTCGTAGGGCGACGTGACCGTCTTGAGCCCGGGGTTCACCAGGTGCAGATCCGAGCCGAGGCCGACCCGGGTCGGGAGGAACGGGACCCGCCACGCCGCAGCCTGGAGGCCGAGCAGCAGCATCCCCTCGTCGAGCTCCGTGCACTCGATGGCGCCGGACTGGCGAGCGGCCCGGAAGTGCGGCTCCAGCACGGCGGCAGGGCCGACGTCGGGCGACACGAACGCGAACGTCAGCTGCGACACCTTGCCGGCGGCGCACAGCATGCCGACCTCGGGCCCGCCGTAGGTCACCAGGTGCAGGTCGGTGAGGTCGCTGCGCAGGATGGCGCGCACCAGCGACATCGGCTTGCGCCGGCCCCCCCAGCCGCCGATGCCGAGCTTCATCCCGCTCGACAGCTGGGCGACGACGTCGTCCTCGCTGAGGCG
>CALANQ010000409.1 GCA_937926025.1 uncultured Acidimicrobiales bacterium | reverse complement strand
GGCCGGGTTGCTGTCGGGCGGTCAGCGCCAGCAGCTCGCCATCGCCCGGACGCTGCTCACCAAGCCCCGCCTGCTGATCCTCGACGAGCCCACCGAGGGCATCCAGCCCAACGTCGTGGCCGAGATCGAGAGCACCATCGCGGAGCTCACCCGCCGGGGCGACCTCACCGTGCTGCTGGTCGAGCAGCACGTCGGGTTCGCCCTGCGCACCACCGACGCCTACTCCGTGCTGGAGTCCGGTCGCATCACCGGCAGCGGTGCCGGTGGCGAGGCGTCGATCGACGCGGCGCGCGCTGCGATGGTCATCTGACCGGCCCCGATCGGCCCGTTCGACGGCCGCGTTCGGGCCGTGTGAACAGTCCGTGTCGTCCCTTGTCGGTCCCCGGGGCCGTCGGTACGTTCCCGCTCACGGCCGGTCCCGACCCGGTGACCGGCCCCTTCCCTGGAGTTCGCCGTGCAGTTGTCACCCCATGAGCAGGAGCGGCTGCTCGTCCACGTCGCCGCCCAGGCGGCGCGGAGCCGCCAGGAGCGCGGCCACCGGTTGAACCACCCCGAAGCGGTGGCCGTGCTCACGTCGTGGGTGTTCGAGGCGGCCCGCGACGGCCGGAGCGTGGCCGACATCATGGCGGCCGGCCGGGAGGTGCTGGGGGTCGACGACGTGATGGAGGGGGTCGGGCACCTCATCGAGGAGCTGCAGGTCGAGGCCACCTTCCCGGACGGCACCAAGCTGGTCACCCTCCACGACCCCATCCCGGTGGGCTCGCCTGCCGTGGTCCCGGGGGAGGTGCTGGTGGCCGACGACCCGATCGTGCTGTTCGCCGGGCGTCCGCTCACGCCGCTCGAGGTGGTGAACGACGGGGATCGGCCGGTGCAGGTCGGCTCCCACTTCCACTTCGCCGAGGCCAACGAGGCCCTGTCGTTCGACCGGGCGGTCGGCGTCGGTCGGCGCCTGGCCGTCCCGGCCGGCACCAGCGTGCGCTTCGAGCCGGGCATCCCGACCAGCGTGCTGCTGGTGGACCTGGCGGGGGACCAGGTGGCCGCCGGGTTCCGAGGGCTCCATGCCGGACCCGTCTCGCCGGGAGCGGCGTCGTGACCGAGCCGACCGTCACCCTCGACCGCAGCCGGTACGCCGCGCTCTACGGCCCCACCGTCGGCGATCGCATCCGCCTGGCCGACACCGACCTGCTCATCCGCATCGAGGCCGATCTGTGCGGCGGACCCGGACTGGCGGGCGACGAGGCCGTCTTCGGCGGCGGGAAGGTGATCCGCGAGTCCATGGGCCAGTCCGGGCGCACCTCGGCCGCCGGGGCGCCGGATCTGGTCATCACCGGCGCCGTGGTGCTGGACCACTGGGGCATCGTGAAGGCCGACGTCGGCGTGCGCGACGGCCGGATCGTGGCCCTCGGCAAAGCCGGCAACCCGGACACGATGGACGGGGTGCACCCGGACCTCGTCATCGGTCCGGGGACCGAGGTCATCGCCGGCAACGGCAAGATCCTGACGGCGGGGGCCATCGACTCCCACGTCCACCTGATCTGCCCGCAGGTGATGGACACGGCGCTGGCCACCGGCATCACCACCATCATCGGCGGCGGCACCGGGCCGGCCGAGGGGACCAAGGCCACCACCGTCACCGCCGCGCCCTGGTACCTGGAGCGCATGCTCACGTCGCTCGACGCCTGGCCGGTGAACGTGGCGCTCCTCGGCAAGGGCAACACGGTGTCGGAGGATGCCCTGTGGGAGCAGCTGCGCGCCGGCGCCAGCGGGTTCAAGCTCCACGAGGACTGGGGCTCCACCCCGGCGGCCATCTCGGCGTGCCTCGACGTCTGCGACGCCGCCGGCGTCCAGGCTGCGCTCCACACCGACACCCTCAACGAGGCCGGGTTCGTGGAGACGACGCTGGCCGCCATCGCCGGCCGGTCGATCCACGCCTACCACACCGAAGGTGCGGGCGGTGGCCACGCGCCGGACATCATCACCGTCGCCAGCCAGCCCAACGTGCTGCCGTCGTCGACCAACCCGACCCGGCCGCACACGGTCAACACCGTCGACGAGCACCTCGACATGCTCATCGTCTGTCATCACCTGAACCCCTCGGTGCCCGAGGACCTGGCGTTCGCGGAGAGCCGCATCCGGCCGTCGACCATCGCTGCCGAGGACATCCTCCACGACCTGGGTGCCATCGCCATGATCGGCTCGGACTCGCAGGCGATGGGGCGCGTCGGCGAGGTGGTGATCCGCACCTGGCAGACCGCCCACGCCATGAAGCGCCGGCGCGGCGCGCTCGACGGAGACACCGATGCCGACAACACCCGAGCCCGCCGCTACGTGGCCAAGTACACGATCTGCCCGGCCGTCGCCCACGGCCTCGACGACCAGGTGGGATCGGTCGAGGTGGGCAAGCTCGCCGACCTCGTGCTCTACGACCCCCGGTTCTTCGGCGTCCGCCCCCACGTGGTGATCAAGGGCGGGATGATCGCCCTGGCCCAGATGGGTG
>CALANQ010000408.1 GCA_937926025.1 uncultured Acidimicrobiales bacterium | reverse complement strand
GTACTCACGTCGATCCACATCAAGGAGCACGAGATCGATGCCCGCGACACCAAGCTGGGCCCCGAGGAGATCACCCGGGACATCCCGAACCTGAGCGAGGACATCCTCGCCGACCTCGACGAGCGCGGCATCATCCGCATCGGTGCCGAGGTCGAGGCCGGTGACGTGCTGGTGGGCAAGGTCACGCCCAAGGGCGAGACCGAGCTCACGCCCGAGGAGCGCCTGCTGCGCGCCATCTTCGGCGAGAAGGCCCGTGAGGTCCGCGACACGTCGCTGAAGGTCCCCCACGGCGAGACCGGCAAGGTCATCGACGTCCGGGTCCAGACCCGCGAGGACGGCCACGAGCTGCCCCCCGGCGTCAACCAGCTGGTCAAGGTGTACGTCGGCCAGCGCCGCAAGATCAGCGTCGGCGACAAGCTCGCCGGCCGCCACGGCAACAAGGGCGTCATCTCCCGCATCCTCCCCATCGAGGACATGCCCTTCCTCGCCGACGGCAGCCCCGTCGACATCATCCTCAACCCGCTCGGCGTCCCGTCCCGCATGAACGTGGGCCAGGTCATGGAGGCCCACCTGGGCTATGCCGCCCGCTGGGGCTGGGACCACGAGAAGTCGGGCAAGGTCGGCCAGGAGCCGATCCGCAACGAGCGCAAGACCCGTCCGGCCACCCCGCCGGCCGAGCTGATCTCGACCCCGGTCTTCGACGGCGCCTTCTGGGACGAGGAGGACCGCACCAAGCACCCCACCATCCAGCAGGTGCTGACCCACCTCACGCCCGAGTCCCCGTACGGCGAGTACGGCGACGGCGGCCGCCTCATCCAGAGCAACGGCAAGACCACGCTCTACAACGGCCGCACCGGCGAGGCCTACGACAACCCGATCACCGTCGGGTACATGTACATCCTGAAGCTGGCCCACCTGGTGGACGACAAGATCCACGCCCGCTCCACCGGCCCGTACTCGATGATCACCCAGCAGCCGCTCGGCGGTAAGGCCCAGTTCGGCGGCCAGCGCTTCGGTGAGATGGAGGTGTGGGCCCTCGAGGCGTACGGCGCGGCCTACTGCCTGCAGGAGCTGCTCACCATCAAGTCGGACGACATCCTCGGCCGCGTCAAGGTCTACGAGGCCATCGTCAAGGGCGAGAACATCCCCGAGCCCGGCATCCCCGAGTCCTTCAAGGTGCTCATCAAGGAGATGCAGGCCCTGTGCCTCAACGTCGAGGTCCTCGCCAAGTCCGGCGAGGAGATCGAGATGCGCGAGCTCGACGAGGACGTCTTCCGCACCGCTGAGGAGCTCGGCATCGACCTCTCCCGGCCCGAACGAGGGTCGGACGAGGAAGACGAGCGCCGCCGCGCTGAGCGGGCCTGACCGGATCGACTGAGAGATAGAGGAACGAACGAACATGCTCGACGTCAACAACTTCGACCAGCTCCGGATCGGCCTGGCCACCGCGGACTCCATCCGCATGTGGTCCAACGGCGAGGTCAAGAAGCCGGAGACCATCAACTACCGCACGCTCAAGCCCGAGAAGGACGGCCTCTTCTGCGAGAAGATCTTCGGTCCGACCAAGGACTGGGAGTGCTACTGCGGCAAGTACAAGCGGGTGCGGTTCAAGGGCATCGTGTGCGAGCGCTGCGGC
>CALANQ010000407.1 GCA_937926025.1 uncultured Acidimicrobiales bacterium | reverse complement strand
CTGCGAGTTCGACTACTCCGGCACCCAGGCGTGCCGCGTCCTCCGCGAGGAGGGCTACCGGGTGATCCTGGCCAACTCGAACCCGGCCACGATCATGACCGACCCCGACTTCGCCGACGCCACCTACGTGGAGCCGCTCGACGTCGAGATCCTCACCAAGATCATCGAGCGGGAGCGCCCCGACGCCCTCCTGCCCACCCTGGGCGGCCAGACCGCGCTCAACCTGGCGATGGAGCTGGTCGAGGCCGGCGTCCTCGACCAGTACGGCGTGGAGCTCATCGGCGCCGACGCCCAGGCCATCGAGACCGCCGAGAACCGCGAGCGGTTCAAGGAGGCCATGGTCGGCATCGGCCTCGACGTCCCGTCCTCGGGCACCGCAGCCCCGCCCGCCGAGCTGAAGAAGGGGTCCAAGGGCCAGCAGGTCGCGGCGGCCATGGAGGCCGCCCGCCGGGTCGTCGACGAGATCGGCCTGCCCGTGGTCATCCGTCCGGCGTACATCCTGGGCGGCAAGGGCACCGGCATCGCCTCGACGCCCGAGGAGTTCGAGAAGGTCGCCAGCTTCGGCCTCGACGCCAGCCCCATCACGGAGATCCTCATCGAGAAGAGCATCGCCGGGTGGAAGGAGTACGAGCTGGAGGTGATGCGCGACAACGCGGACAACTGCGTGATCATCTGCTCGATCGAGAACGTCGACCCCATGGGCGTGCACACCGGCGACTCCATCACCGTCGCCCCGGCCCAGACCCTGTCGGACGTCGAGTACCAGAAGATGCGCGACGCCGCCTTCGCCTGCCTGCGGCGCGTCGGCGTGGAGACCGGTGGCTCCAACGTGCAGTTCGCCCTCAACCCCGAGAACGGCGACATGGTCGTCATCGAGATGAACCCGCGCGTGTCGCGCTCGTCGGCGCTGGCATCCAAGGCCACCGGCTTCCCGATCGCCAAGATCGCGGCCCGCCTGGCCGTCGGCTACACGCTCGACGAGATCCCCAACGACATCACCAAGAAGACGCCGGCCAGCTTCGAGCCCACCATCGACTACGTGGTCACCAAGGTGCCCCGGTGGGCGTTCGAGAAGTTCCCCGGGCAGCGGGCGGTCCTGGGCACCCAGATGCAGTCCGTGGGCGAGGCCATGGCCATCGGCCGCACGTTCCCGGAGTCGCTGCAGAAGGCGCTGCGCTCCCTGGAGCACGGCCGTCTCGGCCTCAACGGCGACCCGGCCGAGGCCGCCTACGACGAGCTGTCCGACGACGACCTCGTGGCCGCCGCCTCCATCGGGACGCCCGAGCGGCCGTTCCAGCTGGAGGCCGCCATCCGCCGGGGCATCCCGCTGGAGCGCATCTACGACGAGACCAAGGTCGACCCGTGGTTCCTCGATCAGATGAGCCAGATCACCGAGGAGCGCGCCGCGCTGGAGGAGACCGGCCTCGCCGGCATGACCCGCCGCGCTTGGCGCCGGGCCAAGCGCCTCGGCTTCGGTGACGCCCAGCTGGCCCACCTGTGGGGCACCACCGAGCCCGAGGTCCGCGCCGCCCGCCTCGCCGCCGGCGTCCGGGCCACCTTCAAGACGGTGGACACCTGCGGCGCCGAGTTCGACGCCGAGACCCCGTACCACTACTCCACCTACGAGGACGAGGACGAGGTCCGGCCCAGCGAGCGCAAGAAGGTGCTGATCCTCGGCTCGGGCCCGAACCGCATCGGCCAGGGCATCGAGTTCGACTACTGCTGCGTCCACGCCAGCTTCTCCCTGCGGGACGCCGGCTTCGAGACGATCATGCTCAACTGCAACCCCGAGACCGTGTCCACGGACTACGACCCCTCGGACCGCCTCTACTTCGAGCCCCTCACCTACGAGGACGTGATGAACGTCATCGAGGGCGAGCAGGAGACCGGCGAGCTGGCGGGCGTGATCGTGTCCCTCGGCGGCCAGACCCCGCTCAAGCTGTCGGGCCTGCTGCCCGAGGGCCTGGTGCTCGGCACCTCGGCGGCGTCGATCGACCTGGCCGAGGACCGTGAGGGCTGGAACGCCCTCTGCACGAAGCTGGGCATCCCGCAGCCCCCCGGCGGCACCGCCATCAGCTACGAGGGCGCCAAGGCCATCGCCGACGAGATCGCCTACCCGGTGCTGGTGCGGCCGTCGTACGTGCTGGGCGGCCGGGCCATGGAGATCGTCTACGACGACGCCCAGCTGGAGAAGGCCATGGCCGCGCTGGCCGGGTTCGGATCCCTGGGCAAGGAGGGCGGGCTCTCGGCCGAGCGCCCCGTCCTGGTGGACCGGTTCCTGGAGGACGCCACCGAGGTCGATGTCGACGCCATCCGCGACCACACCGGCGAGGTCATCATCGGCGGCGTCATGGAGCACGTCGAGGAAGCCGGCGTCCACTCCGGCGACTCCGCCTGCGCCATCCCGCCGTACTCGCTCGGTGCCGACACCATCGCCACCATCGAGGCCCACACCCGGGCCATCGCCGAGGCGCTCGAGGTGGTCGGGCTCATCAACGTGCAGTACGCCGTGCGCGACGGCGAGGTCTTCGTCATCGAGGCCAACCCCCGGGCCAGCCGCACCGTGCCGTTCGTGGCCAAGGCCACCGGGGTGCCGCTCGTGAAGGTGGCCAGCCGGGTCATGACCGGCTCCACGCTCGAGGAGCTCCGCACCGAGGGCCTGCTGCGGCCCGGCTCCACCGACGGCCACGTCGCCGTCAAGGAGGCGGTGCTCCCGTTCAACCGGTTCCCCGACGCCGACCGCGTGCTCGGCCCGGAGATGCGCTCCACCGGCGAGGTGATGGGCATCGACCGCTCGTTCGGCCTGGCGTTCGCCAAGAGCCAGATCGCCGCCGGCGACCGCCTCCCCGAATCGGGGCGGATCTTCTTCTCGCTGGCCGACCGCGACAAGCCCGGCGGTGTGAAGGCCGCCCGGTCGTTCGTGGACCTCGGCTTCGAGCTGGTGGCCACCGACGGCACCGCCGCCGCGTTCGAAGCGGCCGGCATCCCCGTCGCCCGGCGGGTGGCCAAGCTCGGCGAGGGTCCGGTCGAAGGCGAGACCGCCGTCGACCTGATCGAGGCCGGCGACATCCAGATGGTGGTCAACAGCCCCCGCGGCCGGGGACCCCGGGCCGACGGTGGCTACATCCGGGCCGCCGCCGGCGTCGCCGGGATCCCGTGCCTCACCACGGCGGCAGCCGCCCTGGCGGCCGCCGACGGCATGGCCGACTGGTCCACCCACGACCTGCAGGTGAAACCCCTCCAGGAGTTCCACTGATCGTGGGCCGCAAGCGGGTGCCGCCCATCCCGGCCCTGCCGACCCGCGTCGGCAGCGTCGAGCTGCGCAACCCCGTGCTCACCGCGTCGGGCACGGCGGGCCACGGGTCCGAGCTGGCCCCCTACGTCGACCTCGCCGGCCTCGGTGCCGTGGTCACCAAGTCCGTCTCCGCCGACCCGTGGCCGGGCAACCCCGCGCCCCGGGTCCACGAGGCCACCGCCGGCATGCTCAACGCCGTCGGCCTCCAGGGGCCGGGGGTGGCGGCGTGGATGGCCGACGACCTGCCGCTGCTGCTGGCCACCGGGGCCACGGTCGTGGCCTCCATCTGGGGTCGCACCGTCGACGACTACCGCCGGGCCGCCGACCTGCTGGCCGATGCGCCGCCGCAGGTCGTGGCCGTCGAGGTGAACCTGAGCTGCCCCAACGTGGAGGATCGCTCCGGCATGTTCGCCCACTCCGCCGAGGCCACGCAGGCCGCCATGGAGGTCACCGCCGGCTGCGGACGGTCCCGCTGGGCGAAGCTCAGCCCCAACGTGGGCGACCTCCTGCCCATCGTCGACGCGGCGGTGGCCGGTGGGGCTGAGGCCGTCACCCTGATCAACACGGTCATGGGCATGGCCATCGACCCCGCCACCCGCACCTACCGGCTGGGCAACGGCGGGGGAGGGCTGTCGGGTCCCGCCATCCACCCCGTGGCCGTGCGGGCGGTCCACGACGTGGCCGCGGCCCGGCCCGACGTCCCGATCGTGGGCGCCGGGGGCGTGGCCGACGCCGGGTCGGCCGCCGAGCTGATGGTCGCGGGCGCGGCTGCGGTGCAGGTCGGGACGGCCACCTTCGCCGATCCGCGTGCCCCGGGACAGGTTGCGGTAGGACTGGTTGACTGGTGCCAGCGACACGGGATCCGTGACGCGGGCGAACTGATCGGAGCGATCCATGGACACGACCGCGAACGCTGAGGCCGAGGCCCCGATGGTGGACGCCGACCACGACGTGCGGCGGCGGCTCGCCCTCGTGCTCGACGTCGACGACCTGGTCGTGGCCCGCCGCACGGCGCAGACGCTCCGCCCCTGGTTCGGTGTGGTCAAGGTCGGGCTCGAGCTGTACTCGGCTGCGGGACCCGACGCCATCGAGACCATGCTCGAGCTCGGCTACCAGGTGTTCGTGGACCTCAAGCTCCACGACATCCCCACCACGGTCAACCGGGCGTCCAAGGTCCTCGGCTCGCTCGGGGCGTCCTACACCACGATGCACGCCTTCGGCGGCGTCGACATGCTCCGGGCCGGGGTCGAAGGGCTGAAGGAGGGGGCCGACAGCGCCGGCCTGCCCGATCCCTGCGCCCTCGCGGTCACCATCCTGACCAGCGACAACACGGCGCCGCCGCACATCCTGCCCAAGCGCGTCGCCCTCGCCATCGAGGCCGGCTGCGGCGGGCTGGTCTGCGCGGTGGCCGACGCCCGCGATGCCCGCCAGATGGGCCCCCGGCTCACCATCGTCACCCCGGGCATCCGCCCCGCCGGTGCGCCCACCCACGACCAGGCCCGGGCCGCCACCCCCCAAGAGGCGTTCGACGCCGGCGCCGACCTGCTGGTCATCGGCCGGGCGGTCACCCAGGCGGAGGACCCGGTCGTGGCCGCATCGCAGCTGGTGGAGTCCATCACCCTCTGATGCTCCGATGTGACCGCGGTCGCATCATCCCCGGCGAGGAACGCCAGGCAGGGGTAGGGTTTTCGCCATGGCACAACCTCCGTCACTCACCCCCGAGCAGCGTGCTGCTGCCCTCGAGAAGGCCGCTGCCGCGCGCAAGGCCCGTGCCGAGCTCAAGGAACGCCTGAAGCTCGGTTCGGTCTCGCTGGCCGAGGTCCTCGACGAGGCCGAGACGAGCGATCTGGTCGGCAAGACCAAGGTGCTCGCCGTGCTCGAGTCCCTGCCCGGCGTGGGCAAGGTCAAGGCGCGGCGCACCATGGACGAGATCGGGATCGCCGACACCCGGCGCCTCCGCGGTCTCGGCAAGCAGCAGCGCGAAGCGCTGCTCGCTGCGTTCAACTGACCGCGTGCTGATCACCCTGTCGGGCCTGCCCGGCTCGGGGACCAGCACCGTCGCACGCAGCGTCGCCACCCGGCTCGGACTGGACCACCTCGACGGTGGGACGGTCTTCCGATCGATGGCCGCCGAGCGAGGGGTGTCCCTCGCCGAGTTCGCCCGCATCGCCGAAGCCGACGACTCCATCGACCGCGCCCTCGACGATCGGCTGATCGAGCGGGCGCAGGTCGGCGACGTGCTGCTGGAATCCCGGCTGGCCGGTTGGCTGGCCACCAGAGCTGCGCTCCGTGCCCTGCGCATCTGGATCCACTGCGACGAGGTCGAACGAGCGCGTCGCGTCGGGGGCCGAGACGGCCACGACGCCGACGAGGCCCTCACCCACAACCAGGAACGAGAGGCCTCGGAGCGCACCCGCTACCTGGACTTCTACGACATCGACCTTCAGGACCTCTCCATCTACGACCTGGTCGTGGACTCCACCGCCACCGCCCCCGAGGCCATCGTCGACCAGATCGTCGAGGCGGCCGCGCGCTGCGAGGCCTGAGCGCACCACCACCCATCTCGCTCACCGGGCCGCTCGGTTGGTACGATCGACCGGCCTCACGGCGCAGACGACGAAGGACACGGACATGACCTGGCAGCACGAGACGATGATGAACCCGCCCATCGAGGAGCTCCTCACGCGGGCCGACTCGAAGTTCCGGCTGGTGACCCTCGGCGCCAAGCGGGCCCGCCAGATCAACTCGTACTTCGGCCAGCTGGGCGACACCTCCGGCAGCCTCGTGCCGCCGCAGGTCACCTCGGTGGCCCGCAAGCCGCTCTCCATCGCCTTCGAGGAGATCGCCGCGGACAAGATCGAGGCCGTCGAGATCGATCCCGAGGCTGCGGCCGCCGAGGCCCAGGCTGCGCTCGACGCGGCCGCCCTCGACGCCGAAGCCTGATCCGCACCTCCCGCTGATCGCTGCCATGTTCGCCGGTCGCCGCATCGTCTTGGGCGTGACCGGCGGCATCGCCGCGTACAAGGCCGTCGAGGTGTGCCGCCGCCTGGTCGACGGCGGCGCCCACGTCTCGCCCATCATGACCAAGGGCGCGTCGCGCTTCATCGGCGAGACCACGCTGTCGGCGCTGGCCTCCGAGCCGGTGCAGACGTCGCTCTGGGACGAGGACAGCCCGATCCCCCACACGCGCCTGGGCCAGGGCGCCGACCTCATCCTGGTGGCGCCGGCCACGGCCCGGCTCCTGGCCGACTACGCCGCCGGCCGGTCCGCCGACCTGCTCACGGCCACGCTGCTCGCCACCCGGGCGCCCGTGGTGGTGTGCCCGGCCATGCACACCGAGATGTGGGAGCACCCGGCTGTCCAGGACAACCTGGCCACCCTGCGGGCTCGAGGCGTCCACATCGTGGAGCCCGAGAGCGGCCGTCTCGCCGGTGGCGACGTGGGCCACGGCCGCCTGGCCAGCCCGGAGTCCATCGTGGCGGCGGCCGGCGCCGCGCTCAGCGTGCCGGATCTGGAGGGGCTGCGGGTGCTGGTCACCGCCGGAGGCACGCGCGAGCCCATCGACCCGGTGCGGTTCATCGGCAACCGCTCGTCGGGCAAGCAGGGCACCGCCATCGCCCGCGCCGCGGTCCGGCGCGGGGCCGAGGTCACCCTCGTCACCACCGCCGCCGCTCCGGACCTTCCCGGCCTCCAGGTCGTGCAGGTCGCCACCGCCGCGGAGATGCGAGCGGCCGTGCACCAGCGGGCGCCGCAGGCCGACGTCGTCGTGATGGCCGCCGCCGTCGCCGACTTCCGGCCCGTCACCGTCGCCGCCGACAAGATCAAGAAGGCGGGCGGGGTGCCGGAGATCCGCCTGGAGCCCACCGAGGACATCCTCGCCGAGCTCGGCGCGGCCAAGCCGGCCGGGCAGACCCTGGTGGGCTTCGCCGCCGAGACCACCGACGTCGCCGCCAACGCCCAGGACAAGCTGGCCCGCAAGGGGGCCGACCTCCTGGTGGCCAACGATGTCGCCGCACCGGACACCGGCTTCGAGCACGACACGAACGCCGTCACCATCTTCGGCACCGCCGGCGTGGTCGACGCGGTGGAGCTGGCCAGCAAGGACCAGGTCGCCGACCGGGTTCTCGATTCGGTCGTCTCGCACCGCCTATTGTCGTCCAGTTCGCTGAATCCGCAATTCCCGACCAGTTAAGTCAACAAGGAGCACCTCGTGAGTCGTTGGACCTTCACCTCGGAATCGGTCACGGAGGGCCATCCGGACAAGATGGCCGACCAGATCTCCGACGCCGTCCTGGATGCGATCCTCGCCCAGGACCCGGCGGCCCGCGTGGCCTGCGAGACCCTCATCACCACCGGCCTGGTGGTGGTGGCCGGTGAGATCACCACCTCGGCCTACGTCGACTTCCCGTCCATCGTGCGCGGCACCGTGAACGGCATCGGCTTCGACAACGGCAACGTCGGCTTCGACGGCAACACCTGCGGCGTCATCACGTCGATCGACGGCCAGTCGCCCGACATCGCCCAGGGCGTGGACACCGCGTTCGAGGCCCGCACCGGCAGCGCCGGCGAGGACGCCCTCAACAGCCAGGGCGCCGGCGACCAGGGCATGATGTTCGGCTACGCCTGCAACGAGACGGAAGACCTGATGCCGATGCCGATCTGGCTGGCGCACCGCCTCTCGGCCCGCCTCGCCGAGGTCCGCAAGGCCGGGATCCTCCCGTACCTCCGCCCCGACGGCAAGACCCAGGTCACCTTCGACTACGAGGGCAACAAGCCCGTCGCCCTCAAGACCGTGCTCATCTCCACGCAGCACAACCCGGGCATCGACGCCGAGACCACCATCAAGCCCGACCTGATCGAGCACGTCATCCGCCCGTCGCTGCCGGCCGAGTTCGCCGATGACGACTTCGACGTCTACGTCAACCCCACCGGCAAGTTCGTGCTGGGCGGCCCCCACGCCGACGTCGGCCTCACCGGCCGCAAGATCATCGTCGACACCTACGGCGGCATGGCCCGCCACGGTGGCGGCGCCTTCTCCGGCAAGGACCCGTCGAAGGTGGACCGCTCGGCCGCCTACGCCGGCCGCTGGGTCGCCAAGAACGTGGTGGCCTCCGGCGCTGCGGACCGCTGCGAGGTCCAGGTGGCGTACGCCATCGGCGTCGCCCACCCCGTGTCGCTGCTGGTCGAGACCTTCGGCACCAACAAGGTCGAGGAGGACAAGATCGTCGCCGCCGTGCACGACGTGTTCGACCTCCGTCCCGGTGCCATCCTCCGCGACCTCGACCTGCGCCGGCCGATCTACCAGAAGACGGCGGCGTACGGTCACTTCGGCCGCAACGACCCCGACTTCACCTGGGAGCACACCTCCCGCGCCGACGACCTCAAGAGCGCCCTCGGCCTCTGATCCGTCGCCACCAGCGAACGACGCCGAAGGGCGGGCCCAAGGCCCGCCCTTCGCCGCGTCTCGGACCATGTGCGAGGGTGAGCGGGTGAGCTTGGGTGGCCTGGGGCAGCGGGTGGTGCGGGTGCTGCCCGACGTGGCGGCCATCGACAAGGAGTTCGACTACCTGGTGCCCGTCGGGGCCGAGGTGCACGTCGGCGATGTGGTCCGCATCCAGCTCCAAGGCCGACGGGTCGGGGCCTGGGTGGTGGCCCTGGACGTGGAGCCGGAGCCGGGGGTGGCACTGAAGCCGCTGGCCAAGATCAGCGGACGGGGGCCGGCGGCGGAGCTGATCGAGCTGGCCGGATGGGCGGCGGAGCGGTGGGTCGGGCGACGGGCGTCGTTCCTCCGGACCGCGGCGCCGCCCGGGGTGGTGCGCTCGCTCCGCCGGCCTGCGAGCAGGACGGCCGAACCAGCGGCCCTCTCGGCCCCCGGCGGGCTCATCGAGCGTGCGCTGGCCGGCGACCGGGCCGTCGTGCGGCTCGGCCCGGGTGCCGACCGGTACCCGCTGCTCCGCCACGCCGCCCGGGCGGCGTCGGCGACCGACGGCCAGGTGCTCGTGCTGTGCCCGTCGATCGATGAGGCCGCGGTGCTCGGCGGGCGCCTGCGCTCCGACGGCCTCGCCACCGCCATCGTCGCCTCCGACGGACCCGGCGCGGCGGCGACGGGGGAGTGGACCAGCGCGGCCTCGGGGCGGGCGACGGTGGTGGTCGGCGCCCGGGCGGCGGCGTGGGCACCGGCTCCCGCCCTGGCCCGGGTGGTGGTCCTCGACGAGCACGACGAGGTGTACCAGCAGGAGCAGGCGCCCACCTGGCACGCCCGGGACGTGGCCGTCGAACGGGCGCGTCGGGCCCGGGTGCCGTGCGCCTTGGTCTCCCCGTGCCCGTCGCTCGAGGCGCTGGCCTGGGGGGATCTGGTCGCCGACGACCGGCCGGGCGAGCGGGCGGCGTGGCCGAGGGTCGATGTCGTCGACCAGCGGGAGCTGGACCCAGCCCTGGGACCCCTGTTCTCGCCCCGGTTGGTGGACCTGCTGCGCAGCGACGCGTCCGTGGTGTGCGTGCTGAACCGCACCGGTCGGGCGCGGCTGCTGGCCTGCACCAGCTGCTCGACGCTGGCCCGGTGCGCGGTGTGCGACGCCGCGGTCCACCAGGTGGAAGCGGCCGACGGCGGCGAGGGGTTCGGCTGCGCCCGCTGCGGGACGGAGCGGCCGCTCGTCTGCCTCGAGTGCGGCGGCCACCGGTTCAAGAACCTGCGCCTCGGCGTGAGCCGGGCGCGGGAGGAGCTCGAGGCGCTGGCCGGCCGACCGGTGGCGGAGCTGACCGGCGCCACCCCCGACGACGACCTCGACAGCCGAGCGGCCCGGGTGGTGGTGGGCACCGAGGCCGCCCTGCACCGCACCCGGTGGGCCGACGCCGTGGCGTTCCTCGACTTCGACCAGGAGCTGCTGGCCCTGCGGTACCGGGCGGCCGAGGAGGCCATGGCGCTGCTGGTGCGGGCCGGGCGCCTGGTCCAGCGGGCGGCGGCGCGGCGCGGTGCCGAGGGTGCCGATCGGCGCGGGGTGGTGCTGGTGCAGACCCGCACCCCGAACCACCCCGTGCTGGTGGCGGCGCACCACGCCGATCCCGGCCGCCTCGTCACCAGCGAGCTGCCGATGCGCCAGGCCCTCGGGCTCCCGCCGGCCACCGCCATGGCCGCCGTCTCCGGTGCGGCGGCGCCGGAGTTCATGGGGGCGTTCGGCGAGCCCGAGGGGATCCGCGTGCAGGGTCCGGTCGACGACGCGTGGCGCGTCATCGCCCCGGATCACGCCACGCTGACCGCGGCGCTGCAGGCCGTGCCGCGCCCGCCGGGCCGGCTCCGCATAGCGGTGGACCCGCTGCGCCTCTAGGCGGGGTCGGCCAGGAGGGTGCCGGTGGAGACGGTGACGGCGGTGCCCGAGAGGACGACGCGGTCGCCGCGGGCCTCCATGCCGACGGTGCCGCCCCGAGCCGAGGCCTGGCGGCCGACGAAGGTGGTCCGCCCGGTGCGGGCGGCGAGCCAGCGGCCGATCACGCAGTGAGCCGACCCGGTGACCGGGTCCTCGTCGATGCCGGCGGCGGGCACGAAGGTCCGGCACACCGAGTCGAAGGGGACGGCGTCGTCACCGGTGGTGTCGGCCACCACGATGGAGTGGCCGCCGAAGGCGAGCAGGGCGTCGCGGACCGGGACGGCGGCCTCCACGTCGCCGGCGCTCGCCACCTCGACCAGCGCCCAGCCGCCGCCCTCCCATGCGGCGACGACGCGGCCGCCGGGCAGGCCGAGGACGTCGTCCCAGCCTGCGTGGTCGGCAGGTTCGACGGCGGCGGCCGGCAGATCCAGGGTGATGGCGCCGTCGTCGGCCACCTCGCAGACCAGCACCCCCGAGCGGGTGTGGAACCGGTTGGCCCCGCCCAGGACGTGGGCGCTGGCCAGGGTGGCGTGGCCGCAGAGGTCGACCTCGACGGTGGGGGTGAACCAGCGCAGGTCGTGGTCGCCGTCGGCGCGGGGGACCAGGAACGCCGTCTCGGCCAGGTTCACCTCGGCGGCCACCGCCTGCATCCACGCCTCCGGGGCCGGCTCCGCGAGGAGCACGATCCCGGCCGGGTTCCCGGCGAAGGGCCGGTCGGTGAAGGCGTCGACGATGGTGATCGGGTGCGGCATGGCGCCGACCCTACGGCCGGTCAGGCGCCGATCGTGCCCGCATTCGGGACGTACGGCTCGAAGAACTCGTTGGCCGGGGCGCCGGCCAGGCTGAGCACGATCTGGGGGACCGGGGTGCCGTCGAGCTGCTCCCGGATGATGTCGGCGTGGCCGGCGTGGCGGGCCAGTTCCTCGATCTGGTGGCCGAGGAGGAACCGGGCGTTCGCCGGGCGGGCGTCGAAGATGCCGTTCCACGGCTGGGGCGGCTCGGTGATCTCGGCCGACGGGTCGGTCTTCTCGATGGCCACGAGGAAGTCGCCCCTGGCCTCGTCGAAGGCGGCCAGGATGCCGGCACCGGTCTCGTCGTCGGTGAGGGCGAAGCTGCCCAGGTACCGCTGGTAGGCCGCGTCGTCGAGCGGGCGCTCGTGCACGCCGGTGACCAGCCGCTCGGCGTTCTGCACCATGCCGTAGGTGACGTGCTTGAGCAGCCCGCCGATGGACAGGGTGCTGCGGCACGGGGTCTCCCGGGCCTGGTCCTCGGTGAGGCCCACGATGGCGGCACGGAGGGCGTCGAGCTGCTGGTCGATGTAGCCGACGAGGCCGGCGATCTCGGTGTCCTGGGTGGGGGTGTACATGGCGGTTCCGATCCGTTCGTGGGTGGGTACCGCCATCTTCCGCGCCGAAACCGGCCATCCAATGACCGCTTTGCCGAAGAACCTGGTCAGGCTGTGGGCCAGCCCTGGCGCCGGGCCTCGTAGAGCGCGATGGAGGCGGCGGTGGCCACGTTCAGGGAGCCAATCCGGCCCAGCTGCGGGATGAACGCGAGCTGATCGGCGGCACCCAGCACGGCGGCCGACAGGCCGCGGTCCTCGTGTCCGACCGCCAGGCACACGGAGCCCGACAGGTCCGCCGCGTGGAGCGGCACGGCGCCTTCGGCCAGCTCGACGCCCACCACGCGGTAGCCCGCCGCCTTCGCCTCGGCGACGGCCGCAGCGGGCTGCTCCACGGCGTGGAACGTCAAGTACCGCTCCGAGCCGAGCGAGGTCTTCTTGGTCCCGCCGATCTCGGGGCCGGCCGTCTGGCCGCAGAGCCACACCTCCTCGACCCGCAGGGCCGCCGCGGTGCGGAGGATGGAACCGACGTTGGCAGGCGTCGCAACGGAATCGAGCAGGAGCGCGACGCGCCCGGGTGCCTGGCGGCGCCACTCCCGGTGCAGGCGCTTGAGGTCGGTGCTGCCGAGGTTGCGGGTCACGGCCGGGCCTCGACGTGCAGGATGCGGTAGCCGCCTCGGGATGCGGCGCGGGTGGTGGGCCAGCCCTGGTCCGCCAGCCAGCGGGCCAGGGAGTCCGCCCCGAGGTGCTTCTGGACCACCAGTTCGGCGGTGCCGGTCTGCGGCGCCAGCCGTCCGAGCCACGTGGTCAGCAGATCGTGCAGGGCCGCCTTGCCGATGCGGATCGGCGGGTTGGACCAGATCTGGTCGACCACCAGGTCCGGCGGCACGTCCTCGGGGGCCACGACCCGGATCTGATCGGCGACGCCGTTGGCCTCGGCGTTGGCCTGGCACAGCGCCCGCGACCGCTCGTTCACGTCGACGGCCCAGACCTCCACGTCGGGGCCGCCGCGGAGCGCCAGGGCGATGGCGATGGGCCCGTAGCCGCACCCGACGTCGGCCAGCACGCCTGCGGTCGGCACCGGCGGCCCTTCCAGCAGGAGGGCCCGGGTGCCGGCGTCGACCTCGTCCGGGGAGAAGGTGCCCCGGTCCGTGGCGAGCGGGATCGGAAGAGCGTCGTGTAGGGAAAGAGTGTAGATCTCGGTGGTCGCCGTATC
>CALANQ010000406.1 GCA_937926025.1 uncultured Acidimicrobiales bacterium | reverse complement strand
CCCGCCGAGAAGTCCAAGGACTTCGGCGGCTCCACCCGCCGCCTGCTCAAGCGGCTGCAGCCGCAGCGGGCCGGTCTGGCCGCGGTGCTGCTGCTCGCCGTCTTCAGCGTGACCCTGTCGGTGTTCGGCCCCCGCCTGCTCGGCAACGCCACCAACATCATCGTCGACGGCATCCTGGGCGGGCAGGGGATCGACTACGGCAAGCTCCACCGGACGCTGCTCGGCGTGCTCGCCCTGTACGTGGTGTCGGCCTCGATGGCGTACGGCCAGGCGTGGCTGCTGGCCGGCGTCGTGCAGAAGACCATGTTCACGCTGCGGTCCGACGTGGAGGACAAGCTCCACGAGCTGCCCCTCGGCCACGTGGACCGCCAGCCCCGCGGCGACCTGCTGAGCCGGGTCACCAACGACATCGACAACGTCGCCCAGAGCCTGCAGCAGACGCTGAGCCAGATGCTCACGTCGATCCTGACCATCGTCGGCGTCGTGATCATGATGTTCACGATCTCGCCGCTGCTGGCCACCATCGCCGTGCTCACCATCCCGGCCTCGCTGTTCACGCTGCGCACCATTGCCAGCCGCTCCAAGAAGCGGTTCATCGCCCAGTGGGCCCACACCGGTGCGCTCAACGCCCAGGTCGAGGAAGCGTTCACCGGCCACTCCCTGGTGAAGGTGTTCGGCCGCACCGCCGACGTCGAGGCCCGGTTCAACGCCAAGAACGAAGAGCTCTACGAGGCCAGCTTCGGCGCCCAGTTCATCTCCGGGATCATCCAGCCGGCGATGATGTTCCTCGGCAACCTGAACTACGTGGCGATCGCCGTGGTCGGCGGCATCAAGATCTCGTCGGGGCAGCTGAGCATCGGCGACATGCAGGCGTTCATCCAGTACTCCCGCCAGTTCACCCAGCCGCTCACCCAGCTGGCGTCGATGGCCAACGTCTTCCAGTCCGGCATCGCCTCCGCGGAGCGGGTGTTCGAGCTGCTCGACGGCCCGGACCAGCTGCCCGACGACGAGCACCCGCTGATCGACGAGCGGCCCCGGGGCCGCGTCGAGTTCGACCACGTGTCGTTCAGCTACTCGCCGGGCACGGAGCTCATCAAGGACCTGTCGCTGGTGGCCGAGCCGGGGGAGACCGTCGCCATCGTCGGGCCCACCGGCGCCGGCAAGACCACCCTGGTGAACCTGATCATGCGGTTCTACGAGATCGACGAGGGCGCCATCCGCCTCGACGGGCTCGACACCGCCCACATGAGCCGCCGGGACCTGCGGTCCAACATCGGCATGGTGCTCCAGGACACGTGGATGTTCGGCGGGACCATCCGGGAGAACATCGCCTACGGCAACCTCGACGCCACCGAGGAGCAGATCCTGGAGGCGGCCAGGGCCACCTACGTGGACCGCTTCGTGCACTCGCTGCCCGACGGCTACGACACCGTGGTCGACGACGAGGGCGGCAGCGTCAGCGCCGGCGAGAAGCAGCTGCTCACCATCGCCCGGGCGTTCCTCGCCGACCCGACGATCCTCATCCTCGACGAGGCCACCAGCTCGGTGGACACCCGGACCGAGGTGCTGATCCAGCAGGCCATGGCGGCGCTGCGGTCCAACCGCACCAGCTTCGTGATCGCCCACCGCTTGTCGACCATCCGCGATGCCGACACCATCTTGGTGATGGACGCCGGTCGCATCGTCGAGCAGGGCAACCACGATGAGCTCCTCGCCGCCGGCGGGGCGTACGCCACCCTCTACAACGCCCAGTTCGCAGGGGCGGCCGCCGAGGTGGCCTGACGCCGTGCGCTCGCTGGCCGACACCGTGGCCGACGCCCTCGGCGACGAGGTGGTCGGCGAGTCGCGCGTGTCGGGCGGCGACACCGCGGCGGCGTACCGGCTGGAGCTGGCGTCGGGGCGGCGCGTGTTCGCCAAGACCCACCACGCCCCGCCCGACGGGTTCTTCACCACCGAGGCGGCGTCGCTCGCCTGGCTGGCGTCGGCTGGCGCGGTCGCCGTGCCGGCGGTGCTGGCGGTGGGCGACGGCAGCCGGCGCGAGCCCGCGCACCTAGTGCTGGAGTGGATCGACGAGGGCCGGTCGGTGGCCGGCACCGAGGAGGACCTGGGCCGGGGGCTGGCCCGGCTGCACCGGGCCGCCCCGGAGTCGTTCGGGCGCACCGACGGCCGCACCACCGGCAGCCGCGGGCTGCCCAACGCATCGTGTGCGACGTGGGCCGAGTTCTACGCCACCCAGCGCCTGGAGCCGCTGGCCCGGATGGCCCGGTCCGAGCAGGCGCTGGCGCCGACGGTGCTCGATGCGCTGGACCGGCTCGATGCCGACCGCCTGGTGGCGGTGGGCGGTCCGATGGAGCCGCCCGCCCGGCTGCACGGCGACCTGTGGGCCGGGAACCGGCTGGTGGACCGCTCGGGTGGGAACTGGCTGATCGACCCGGCGGCCCATGGCGGCCACCGCGAGTTCGACCTGGCGATGATGCGGCTCTTCGGCGGGTTCGGTGCGGCCTGCTACTCCGCCTACGACGAGGCGTGGCCGCTGGCCGAGGGGTGGCGCGACCGGGTGGCGCTGCACCAGATCGCCCCGCTGGTGGTGCACGCCATCAAGTTCGGCGGCGGCTACCGGACGTCGGCGGCCGAGGCCATCACCCGGTACGCCTGATCTGACGAGCGCGTCAGGTGTGAGACGGGCGTCACACCCGTAGGGTCGCCGACATGGATGTGGTCCTGATGCCGCAGCTGGGCGAGACGGTGGTGGAGGGGACCATCACCTCGTGGGCCAAGGCGGTGGGCGATCCGGTGGCGGTCGACGACACGCTGTTCGAGGTGTCCACCGAGAAGGTCGACACCGAGGTGCCGTCCGCCGTGGCCGGGTTCCTGCGGGTGGTGCTGGTGGACGAGGGCGGATCGGTCCCGATCGGAACGCCGGTCGCGGTGATCACCGGGACCGTCGACGAGCCCTTCGACCTCCCCGACGCCCCGGCGGTGCCGGCACCGGATCCGCCTCCTTCGGCGTCGAATCGACGTCGATTCGACGCCCACGGGCCCGAGACCGGGGAGCGGGCGGTGGTGTCGCCGGTGGTGCGACGGCTGCTCGACGAGCACGGCCTGGACCTCGACGAGGTGGCCGGATCGGGTCGAGACGGACGGGTCACCCGGGCCGATGTGCTGGCCGTTGCTGCTCAACGGTCGCAACCGTCGGAAGCGTCGAATCCGTCGAATCCAGCGAATTCGCTGGTCCCGGGGGACGGCGACGAGGTGGTGCCGCTCTCGCGGGCCCGGCTGGCAACGGCGGAGCACCTCCACCGGTCGGTCGCCACCGCGGCCCACGCGCTGGTGGTGGTCGAGGTCGACTGGACCGCGGTCGACGCCGCCCGATCCGGACGCCACCTCAGCTACCTCCCGTTCGTCGCCCGGGCGGTCATCGACGCGCTCGTCCGGTTCCCGCACCTGAACGCCAGCTTCGACGGCGACCGCCTCCTGGTGCACCGCAGCATCCACCTGGGCATCGCCGTCGACGTCGACCGGGAGGCCCTCCTCGTGCCGGTGGTCCGCGACGCCCAGGACCTCCGGCTCCCGGCGCTGTCCGAGGCCATCGCCGAGCAGGCCGACCGGGCCCGTCGCCACCGGCTTCCCGGCGACGCCTTCGACGGCGGCACGTTCACGCTGACCAACGTCGGCTCCTACGGCACGGTGCTGGCCGCCCCCATCATCAACCAGCCGCAGGTGGCGATCCTCTCCACCGACGGCGTCCGCATGCGCCCCACCGCGGTCGCCGACGGGCACGGCGGCTGGTCGGTGGGCATCCGTCCCCTCGGCAACCTGAGCCTCAGCTTCGACCACCGGGCGGTGGACGGGGCGTACGCGGCCGCGTTCCTGGCCGCCGTCCGCGACGTGCTCCAGGAGCGCGACTGGGCCGGGGAGGTGGACGGGTGACCGAGTTTCGCGGCTACCCGGTGAAGGAGCTGGTCGACGACCTGCGCCTGGCGTTCGCGTCCCGGGCCATCGACGATCGCGAGATCGCCATGCAGAAGCAGAGCCGGGTCTACTTCCAGATCTCCGGCGCCGGCCACGAGGCCATCGGTCTGGCCCTGGCTCGCCACCTCCGGCCCGGCTACGACTGGTTCTTCCCGTACTACCGGGAGCAGGCACTGGTGCTCGGCCTCGGCGTGACCCCGACCGAGGTGCTCCTCCAAGCGGTCGGGTCGGCGGCGGATCCGTCCAGCGGCGGCCGGCAGATGCCCTCGCACTGGGGGCACGCCGCCCACCACATCGTCAGCCAGTCCAGCCCGACCGGCAGCCAGTGCATCCCGGCGGTGGGCTGCGCCGAGGCCGGGCGCTACCTGGTCCGGCGCCCGCACCTGAGCGACGCCGGAGCCTCGTCCGCCCACGGCGACGAGCTCACCTACGTCAGCCTCGGCGAGGGCGCCTGCAGCGAAGGCGAGTTCTGGGAGAGCCTGAACACGGCCTGCAACCTGCACCTGCCCGTCCTCTACGTGGTTCCCGACAACGGCTTCGCCATCTCGGTCCCGGTCACCGACCAGCACCCGGCACCCGTCCACGAGCTGGTCCGGGGCTTCCGGGGGCTGGACGTCCACCACCTCGACGGCACCGACTACTTCGGGGTGCGCGACGCCGCCGCCTCGATCATCGAGCACATCCGTGCCGGTGTCGGCCCGGCGCTCATCCACGCCGACGTCGTCCGGCCGTACTCCCACTCCGCTGCCGACACGCAGAGCAAGTACCGCTCGGTGGAGGAGCTGGCCGAGGAGGCCGGGCACGACCCGCTGGACCGGTTCGCCCGCGACCTGGTGGTCGGTGGCGTGCTCAGCGAGGCCGAGGTCGACGAGCTCCGCGAGCAGGCCCGCCAAGAGGTGGCCGATGCCGCGGCCGCCGCCCTGGCGGCGCCGCGACCGGATCCGGCCACGGTGCGGGACCAGGTGACCGACCTGCCCGCGCTGCCCGACCCCGGCCCGGCACCCGACGACGGTGAGCCGGTCCCGTTCGGTGAGGCCATCAAGCGGACCCTGCACGAGGCGATGGCCGCCGACGAACGGATCCGGGTCTTCGGGGAGGACGTCGCCGACGCCCGGGAGCAGGTGCTCGCCGGCGTCGAGGGCAAGGGCGGGGTCTTCGGCACCACCCACGGCCTCCAGCGATCGTTCGGCCAAGCTCGCTGCTTCAACACGCCGCTGTCGGAGGCGAACATCATCGGCCGCGCCGTCGGCCAGGGCGTGCGGGGCCTCCGGCCCGCCCCCGAGATCCAGTTCTTCGACTACATCTGGCCCGCCATGACCCAGCTCCGCAGCGAGGCGGCGACGCTGCGCTGGCGGTCGAACGGGTCGTTCACCTGCCCGATGGTGGTGCGGGTGCCGATCGGCGGGTACCTCACCGGCGGCAGCATCTGGCACAGCCAGTGCGGCGAATCGATCTTCGCCCATATCCCGGGCCTGTCGATCGCCATGCCCAGCCGCGCTCGCGACGCCGCCGGCCTCCTGCGGTACGCGTTCCGGTGCGAGGACCCGGTCCTGTTCCTGGAGCACAAGCACCTGCTCCGCCAGCCCGACACGGTCGACCCGTACCCGCCGGAGGACTGGGTGCTGCCGTTCGGCATCGGCGACATCCGCCGCTCCGGCGACGACGTGACCGTGGTGACCTGGGGCGCCACCGTCGCCCGGTCGATCGAGGCCGCGGACCGGCTGGCCCAGCGCGAGGGCATCGAGGTCGAGGTCATCGACCTGCGCACCATCGCGCCCTGGGACCGCGGGCTGGTGGCCGACAGCGCGGCGCGCACCAGCCGGGTCCTCGTCGTGCACGAGGACACCCTGACCGCGGGGTTCGGCGCCGAGATCGCCGCGTGGATCGGGGAGCACTGCTTCGCCGATCTCGACGCTCCGGTCCGGCGCATCGGTGCCACCGACACCCCGGTGGCCTACGAGCCCACGCTGGAGGACGCCATCCTCCCGCAGGTCGACGGCATCGAAGCCGCCCTCTTGGACCTCGCCACCTGGTAGGCCGTGGGCATCGACACCGCCGACGGCCTGCTGGCCACCCTCCGAGCCGCCACCGGCCGCGACGGCCTGGCATACGCCGAGCCGCCCGTCGCGCTCCAGGGCGGGTACTACGCGGAGATGGTGCGCTTCGTGCTGGCCGATCCGCCCGCGGACCTGGCCGGCGTGCTGGTGGCCCGGATCGTGCCGAACCCGGTGACGGCGGCGTGGGAGGCTGCGCTCCAGCGCGACGTCGCCCGCCAGGGCTTCCCGACGCCGGCGGTGCGCCTGGTGACCGGGGCGGACACGCCGCTGGGCCGCTCGCTCCTGGTGATGGACCACGTCGACGGGCGCTCGACCCTCTCCGGGCTCCACGGGCTCGGCATCCTCACCCAGATCCCGGCGGTCGTGCGCCACCTGCCGGACCAGCTGGCCACCCTCGCCGCCCGCCTCCACACGCTCGACCCTGATCGGGTGGCAGCCGAGCTGGAGGCGCTCGACGGCGGCATCCCCACCACCACGGCCGGGTTCGTGGAGGCCCAGCTCTGGCTGGCGGCCACGGCGGAGCGCCCGGAGCTGGTGGCCGCGGCCGAACGGCTGCTCGCGGCCGAGCCGCCGAGCACCCGCCGCGTGATCAGCCACGGTGACCTGCACCCGTTCAACGTGCTGGTCACCGCGGACGGCCCGGTCCTCATCGATTGGACGGTGGCCCGCGTCGCCCATCCCGGGTTCACGCTCGGCTTCACCGACCTGATGCTCTCGCACCCGCCCGTGGAGCTGCCCGGTCCCGGCGCGGCCGCGCTCGGCCCCCTGGGCCGCCTGCTCGCCCGCCGGTTCCACCGCACCTACCGGGCGCTCGCCGCCCCGCAGGACCAGGTGTCCGACGAAGAGCTCGCCTGGCACCGCAACGTGCACGCCCTGCGGATCCTGGTGGAGCTCGCCGGCTGGGATGCCGCCGGCACCCGACCGACCAGCCACCCCTGGTTGATCCTCGAACCGGTCGCTCGCCGTCTGCTCGACCTGCCCTTCAGCGGTCCGGCGGCCGCAGCTCCCGGCGCGACGTGATCCCGAGCTTCCGGAACACCTTCCGGAGGTGGTAGTCGACGGTCCGGGCGCTGATGTAGAGCCGCTGAGCGATCTCCGCGTTGGTCTCGCCTCGGGCCGCGAGGTCGGCGATCTGCTGCTCCTGCGGCGTGAGCAGCCCTTCGGTCTCCACGGTCCGGCGCCGGGCCCGCTCACCGGTGGCGGCCAGCTCGCCCCGCGCCCGCTCCGCGAACGCCGTCGCCCCGATCTGCACGAAACGGTCGTGCGCCTCCCGCAGGACGAGGCGGGCATCGGTGCGGCGCTGCTGGCGGCGGAGCCACTCCCCGTAGACGAGGTGGGCGCGGGCCGCGTCGGCGCGGGCCTCGGTGACGTCGAGCAGGGCGATGGCGGACCGGTACGCCGCTTCCGCGTCGGCATCGTCGGAGACGACGGCAGCGGAGCGCTGAGCCAGACCCCTCGCCCACGGTGTGGCGCACACCGCAGCCCGGTGCGCCAGCTCGGCGTTCCACCGCCTCGCCCGCTCCAGGTCGCCGGCCCGGGCGGCAGCCTCCACGGCGTCGGGGAGCACCCGGGTGTGGATCGGGAGCTCGCCCCGGTCCACCAGCGCGCCGGCCCGGGCATCGGCTTCGACGTAGCGGCCCTCGCCGAGGTCCAGGGTGACCTCGCCGATCTGGGCGATGGAGACGATGGCCCCGTTGCCCAGCGCCGTGGCCCCGGTCACCGTCAGCTGAAGGAGGTCGCGCACGTTCGGATCGTCGGCCCGCCATCCCATCTGCTCCGGGTGCCGGTAGATGTCCCACTGGTCCGGGGTGGCACCCAGGACGGCCCGGAGCTGGTGCCCCTCGGCGGCGTAGGCGTCCGCCCGGTTCAGGTCACCCCTGCTGGTGGCCGCCATGGACTGGCAGAACAAGATCACGTCCAGCTCCCGCAGCGCCCCCGTCCGGCGGGCCACGCCGGCGGCCCGCCGCAGCAGCCGGGCCCGCGCCTGGTCGTCGAGGACCATCGTGCAGCAGCTCGTGCCGATCTGGAACCACGCCAGCACCTCGGCATCGGGGCACGAAGGATCCAGCAGCGCATCGATCGCCCGGCGGACCCGGGGCACGGCCACGTCGTAGGGCTCGAGGACCAAGGACCGGACCGCGGCCAGCAGCAGGTCCCGGACCGGCGCGTCGGGGTCGTCGCCGGTGCGCGGGTCGACCGCGCCCATCAGCTCGGCGGCGGAGATCTCGGCGATCAGGTGCTCCGCGAGCACCACCATGTCGCAGGCGCGCAGCAGCGCCCGGGACGCTCGGTCAGGATCGCGCCCGCGGTACGCCTGGTACGCGGCGAAGTAGGCGGCCGGAGCGAGGGCGAAGCAGGCCGGGTCCCCGGAGATCATGGCGATCTCGGCCCGCAGCGCCACGACGCGGCCTTCGTCGGCCCCGGGGCCGACGGCGCCCTCGGCCTCGTCCAGCAGCACCCGGGCCTGGGCCCCGGCCCCGCTGGAGAGGGCGTCCTCCGCCGCTCGCAGCAGCCGACGGGCCCGGACCTCGGGGTCGGGGGTCAGCGCGGCGGCCCGCACCATGAGGTCCACTGCCGCCGCCGCACCGGCTCGGTCCCGGGCCCGGTCCGCCGATGCCGCCAGGTCGTCGGCCACCGCCTCGTCTTTGCCGGCGGCCGCCGCAGCCGCGTGCCAGGCGCGCAGGTCCGTCTGGCCCTGCGCCGCCGCGGCCGTGGCCAGCGCGGAATGGGCCCGGCGCCGGTCCGCCGCGGTGGCACCGGCGGCGATGGCCGTCCGCACGAGCGGGTGGCGGAAGGTGATGTCGGGCTCGACGCCGACCACGCGAGCGCGCTCGGCGGGGGCGGACGCATCGTCGGGCAGCCCGAGCTCGGCGGCGGCGCGGGCCACGTTGGCGGCATCGCCGGATGGTTCGGAGGCCGCCACGAGGAGCCACAGCTGCGTGGTCGCAGGAAGGGCGAGCGTCAGGCTGAGGTAGTGCGCTTCGAGCTGCTCGCTGAGCGGGAGGGCGCGCGGGAGGGGGCGCCCCCGGCGAGCTGCTGGGCGCTGAGCACGCCGCCGAGCTCCGTGAGCGCCAGCGGGTTGCCGCCGGTCGCGGCCACCACCGCGTCGGCGACCGATCGGCTGAGGGGTCCATCGACGGCGGTCCGCAGCACCTCCACCGAGCTGTCGTGGTCCAGGCCGCCGACCGCCAGCTCCGGCAGGCCGTCCAGCGCGGGGAGCGGATGGCTCGGTCGTCGAGCCAGGATCAGGGCCACGCCGTCGGCATCGAGCCGGCGGCCGAGGAACCCGACGGCGGTGAGCGACGCCACATCCAGCCAGTGCGCGTCGTCGATGGTCACCAGGACGGGGCGCGCCACGGCCGCGGCGGCCAGGAGCGACAGCGCCGCCAGCCCCACCAGGTAGGGGTCCGCCGGGACGCCCGGGGTGAGGGCGCACGCCGCCGCCAGGGCGTCGCGCTGGGGCTCGGGGAGCTCGTCGATCCCGTCAAGGTACGGGCGCACGATCCGGTGCAGCGCGGAGAACGGTGCGTTGGACTCGGCCTCGACCCCGCGCACGCGGGTGGGGCGCAGGTCCGACGCGGTCCGCACGGCGTGGTCCAGCAGCGCGGACTTCCCGATGCCGGGCTCGCCGTTGAGCACCAGCACCCGGCTGAGACCGGCGCGCGCGGCATTCACCGCGCCCTCGACTTCGGCTCGTTCGCGTGCCCTCCCGACCAGGATCACCGGCCCATTCTTGCTGGTCACGGGGTCGGCCGTGGTCGGAGGGTGAGCGAGGACTACGCGTCGCGCCGGATGCGACCGGGTGGCCCCAGCGCGGACGATCACGGGGACCGCAACCGCCCTTGGAGGCCCGCCATGTCCGACCAGATCCCCGACACCATCGTCCTCATCCACGGGTTCTGGGTGACGCCTCGCAGCTGGGAGGGGTGGACCGCCCGCTTCGAAGAGCGCGGGTTCAAGGTGATCGCCCCCGCGTACCCCGGCCTCGAGGTGGAGGTCGAGGCCCTCAACGCCGACCCCTCGCCGATCGCCGAGCTGACCGCGCCGGCCTTGATCGACCACCTCATCTCGGTGGTCGAGCCGCTGGCGACGCCGCCCATCATCATGGGGCACTCCGCTGGCGGGGCCTGGACGCAGGTGCTGCTGGACCGGGGCTACGGCGCTGCCGGCGTGGCCATCAACTCCGCTCCGACCGAGGGTGTGAAGGTGGTGCCCCTCAGCCAGGTGCGCTCGACGTTCCCGGTGCTCAAGAACCCGGCCAACCACCACAAGGCCGTCGGCCTCACGTTCGAGCAGTGGAACTACGCCTTCACGAACACGTTCCCCGAGGACGAGGCGCACCGGCTCTACGAGCGCTACTGCGTGCCGGCCTCGGGCCGGATCCTGTGGAACAGCGTCCTGGCCAACCTGGAGCCCGGCCCGCAGGACATCCACGTCGACTACCGCAACGCGGACCGGGCGCCGCTCCTGTTCATCTCGGGCGGCGAGGACCACATCATGCCGCCGAAGGGCCAGGAGTCGAACGTGAAGCACTACAAGGGCGAGGGCACCGTCACCGAGCACCAGGTGATCGACGGCCGCTGCCACCTGATGCCGGCCCAGGAGGGCTGGGAGGACGTGGCCGACCTGGCGCTGTCGTGGGCCCTCGCCCACAGCGGCCGGTGAGGTCGATCCGGTGGAGGGCGTGCGACTGACCCACATCGGCGGCCCGACGGTCCTCATCGAGGTCGGTGGCTGGCGGATCCTCACCGATCCGACGTTCGACCCGCCCGGCGAGCGCTACTCGTTCGGGTGGGGGACGTCGTCGGTGAAGCTCAGCGGTCCGGCGGTCTCGGTGGAGGATCTCGGGCCGATCGACGTGGTGCTCATCACTCACGACCACCACGCCGACAACCTCGACATCGCGGGGCGCGCCCTGCTGGCCTCCGTCCCGAGGATCGTGACCACCACGTCGGGGGCCGGGCGCCTGGGCCCGCCGGCGATCCCGCTCGCGACCTGGGGCTCGACGGTGTTCGAGGGACCCGACCTCCCGGCGATCGAGGTGACCGCCACCCCGTGCCGGCACGGGCCTCCGCTCAGCCACCCGATCACCGGCGATGTCATCGGCTTCGCCCTCCGGTGGGACGGCCAGACCGACGGTGTCCTGTGGATCTCGGGCGACACCGTCCTCTACGACGGGGTCCGGCAGGTGGCGGACCGGCTGGTGGTGGAAACGGCGATCGTGCACGTCGGTGCCGTGCGGTTCCCCATCACCGGGCCGCTCCACTACACGATGACCATCCACGACGCGGTGGAGCTGTGCGAGCAGATCGGTCCGAAGACGGTGATCCCGGTCCACTACGAGGGCTGGTCGCACTTCCGGGAGGACCGGTCGGCGGTGGAGCAGCTGGTGGCCGGCCGGGGGCAGGGCGACCGCCCCGTCTACCGGCTGCTGCCGTTCGGGGAGGCCGTCGACCTGAGCGAGGTGGGCTAGCTGCTCTGGTTGCGGCGGCGCAGGGCCAGGGGGGCGCCGGCGCCGGCGGCCGCCACCAGGGCGATGCCGCCGATGACGACGGGGGCGCTGGTGCTCTGGTCCTCCGAGCCGTCGGAGCTGTCGGAGCTGTCCGTGCCCGACGAGCTGGCCTTGGCGATGGTGGTGGTGGCGGCCTCGGGCTCGTCCGCGGCAGCCCGGAACGGGCCGGTGATCTCGTAGGTGATCCCGGCGTTGCGGCTGTCGAACGTGCAGCCGGGGATCACCTCCTTGAGCATCTTCGGCGATGGGCCGCGCTGGCTCGAGAAGTAGAGGCGGGTGCGGTCCGGGGAGAGGCACGGCCCGGTGATCTCCGAGCCGGTGGGGTCTTCGGCCACCCGGGCGAAGGGTGCCACGACACCGTCGCTGCTGATGAGGACGACCTCCATGTTGCCGCCGTCCTCGGCCACGAACAGGTCGCCGGTGCCGTGGTCGACGGTGATGTTGTCGACGCCCGACAGCACGGCGCCCTCGACCCCGTCGGCGACCGCGTCGGCGTCCCAGATCACCTCGTAGCGCATGGACCCGAGGTCGATGTGGTGGACCTTGTCGTCGCCCTTGGACGTGAAGTAGATCGAGCCCTGGTCGTACCAGATGCCCTCGCCGCCGTTGAACGTGGTGGCCTCCGGCACCTGGTTCTTGGTCTGCTTGGGCTTGCCCGAGGGGTCGGGCACCTCCGCCCAGGTGACCGTGCCGTCGTCGGCCACCACCGCCGCCTCGACGGTGCCGGCGGACAGGTCCGGGTAGTCGGTGGGGGTGTAGCGGTAGAGCAGGCCGGCCGGGTCGTCCTCGGTCATGTAGACGACCTCGGCCTCGGGGTCGACTGCGGCGGCCTCCCGGTTCCAGAGTCCCATGGCCTCGTGGGCGACGGCCTCCTTCTCGCCGGTGGGGTCGCACTCCCACAGGCGGCCGTGCTTGTCGACGGGCTCCTCGCAGCTCATCCACGTGCCCCACGGGGTGGGGCCGCCGGCACAGTTGGAGGTGCTGCCCTCGAGGATGCGGTAGGCGTCGACGACCTCGCCGTCGGCGTCGAACCGGATGGCGCTGACGCCGCCCTGGTCCGGTGCGAAGGGCAGGGTGACCTCGCTGTTGCAGGCGTAGATCCAGCCACCGTCGTCGGTGGGGAACGTGGCGGCGCCATCGGGGAAGGCGTGCCAGGCGTAGCCGGTGCCGGCCACGGTCTCGCCGCCGATGGCGATGATGCGCGAGGTGAACCCCTCGGGCAGCAGCAGGCCGTTCTCGTCGGGCTCGGTGGCCAGGTCCCCGTAGGGGCCGGTGCCCGGCTCGGCGGTCTGGGCGGACACCAGGGTGGAGGGGATCACGGCGGCGCCGGCCCCGGCCACGATGGCCCGCTGGAGGAACTGTCGTCGGTCGATGGGCGGAGACGGTAGCCGGATGCGGTGAACGGCGGCTGTCTTGCACCTGACCTGCGCATTCGATCGACGCTGGCTATCGGAGGCATTCACAGAATCAATAGACAGAAATGATGATTCGGTGTGGATTTCATATAGGGTGCCTATTGTCCAACCACCCAAGAGACCCGAGAGGTTCCTCCGCAATGTCGCTCGTCAACACCGAGATCAAGCCCTTCTCCACCACCGCCTTCCACAACGGCGAGTTCGTCGACGTCTCCGACGCCGACCTCAAGGGCAAGTGGTCCGTGGTGTTCTTCTACCCGGCCGACT
>CALANQ010000405.1 GCA_937926025.1 uncultured Acidimicrobiales bacterium | reverse complement strand
CTTCGCGTTCGCCCAACCGCCACGGGCCGTTCAGGCCGTTCACCCGCCCCCGTCCTCCCCCGGACGGGTGAGCGCGGCGAGGCCGCAGCACCGCGTGATCATCGGCCCCGAGTGTTCAGATCCCGTCCACGTGCCGGCTGCCGGCGCGTGCGTACCCTGCGGACATGGGCCTGCTGGTGCTCTTCCTGTTCGTGGCGGCGATCGTGGGCCTCACCGTGCTCGGCTTCCGCTGGACGCGGCCGCCGACCGGCGGCTCGGACCTCCAGCGGGCAGACCAGATCCAGAGCGAGGAGCGCGCCGACGCCACGACCGTCCGCGAGCGCGTGTTCGCCTACGTCACCATGTACGGACCCAAGCGCTAGGAGATCTCGGTGGGCATCCTGATCCTCGCTCCGGTCATCGCCGTCCTCGCGGTGGTGCTGTTCCTCGGCTCCCGGTGGACGCGTCCCCGGCCGGTCCCGCAGGACCTGCGGCGGGCCGACGAGGCTCACGCCGCCGAGGCCCCGGCAGCCGCCGACGTGCTCGAGCGCATCAACAGCCAGACCATCATCTCCGGCCCCAAGCCCTGATCCGGCCGGTGCCGGCCGGCGCCCGACCGATCGGAGATCGGGCTGATCGTGGTCAGCCGCCACGCACGAGGCGACGGCGCCGGACGGCCAGGAGCACCCAGCCGGACGCGGCCAGCACCGTCCCCCAGAGGACCAGCCGCCCGACGTCCTGTCGGGTCCGAGGCAGCGGCCCGCCTGTCGACGGCGGGGAGGCGGCACCCGGCCGGACCGACGATCCCGGGGTGGTGGACGTGTCCGCCACCCCCGGCGGCGAGGTCGAGGTCGAGGTCGAGGCCGGCGAGGTGGTCGAGGTCGTCGAGCCTGCAGGCGCGGTGGTCGACGTGGTGGTGCTCACCGGTCCGGTGGTGGTCGTGGTCGACTCCGTCGGCTCCGTGGTGGTCGTCGTGGTGGGGGTCGTGGTCGTGGTGGTCGACGTGGGACCCGTCGTGGTCGTGGTGGTCGACGTGGGACCCGTCGTGGTCGTGGTCGTGGTCGTGGTCGTGGTCGTGGTGGTCGGTGGTTCGTCCGCCGGCCAGAGGGCGATGTCCACGCCGGTGACCGCCTGGGCCACCCCCACCCGGATCGCTCCGGAGGTGCCGGTCACCGGCGCGTCGCGGTCCTTGGTGGGCGTGGAGAACCCGCCGGGCACCGTCCAGCGGATCCGGTAGGTGCCCGGGACGAGGTCCTCGAACGCGTAGCCGCCGGAGGTGGTCGTCTCGGTGGTGGCCACCACGTCGCCCACCTCGTCGAGCAGCTCGACGGTGATCGCCGGGATGGCCGGCTCCCCCGGGTCGCGCTCGCCGTCGTGGTCGGCGTCGGCGTACGCGGTGCCGGCCAGCGACGAGGGCCGCCAGAGGCCGGCGTCGAGGTCGGCGACGGTGAGCCCGAGCGGGTTGGCGGCGTCGGCCGGCGCCTGGCCGTCGGCGACGACGATGAGCGCGGTCTGGGCCGTGGCGGCGGTCGGCGAGGCGGCCACCGCATCGGAGTCCGCCGTGGGGTCGCTGCCGGCGCTGGCGGTGGTCCAGCGGTAGGCACCGGGCCGGGCGAACTGCACCCGGTGCGATCCCGGCCGGATGCCGTCGAAGCGGTAGATCCCGTCGCCGCCCGAGGTGGTGGTGGCGACCGGGTCGCCCTGGGCGTCGAGCAGCGTGACCGCCACGTCGGCCAGACCGGGCTCGCCGTCGTCCTGGATGCCGTCGTGGTCCTGGTCGTCCCAGATCCGGTCGCCCAGGGAGTAGGTGAGCTGCAGGGCCGCGGCGCCGTCGGCGCTCACGGCGGCCTCCGACGGTTCGGTCCCGGTCACGTGGACGCGTGCGACGGCGTCCTTCGCCGGGGTCACGGTGCCGGTGCAGTCGTAGGTCTCGGTGGCACCGGCCGCGAGGTCGCCGATGGCGCGGGCGCACCCGGCCCCGTCGAGGTCGGTCACGGCCACCTCGGTGAGGGGTGCCTCGCCGGTGTTGGTCACCACCACGTGCACCTGGAACGCGGCCCCGCGCGGGGCCTGGGCGGTGGCGGTGAACGGACCGGTGGACCCGACCGGACGGGCGGTGGCGGCGACCGCCAGTCCGGCCGGGAGGGCGGTGAGGCCGGCGTCGATGCTGCGGTCGATGAGGTCCGCCGCGGTGACCGGGTCGCCCGTGGTCACGGGGCGGAGGCGGGGGTCGTCGCCGTCGGCGAGGCGGAACGTGGCCACCAGGCCCGTGGGGTCGGCGTCGGAGTCGACCTCCCGGTCGGTGCCGGCCCCCGATGTGGTGAACCGGGTGCCGATCGGGGCGGTGAAGCGGAGGCCGTAGCTGCCGGCACCCAGGCCGTCGAAGGCGTAGGACCCGTCCGGTGCCGTGCTGGTGGAGGCCAGCTGGGCGCCCTGGGCGTCGAGCAGCTGGACGGCGACGCCGCCGGTGCCGGGCTCGCCGTCGTCCTGCACCCCGTCGCCGTCGGTGTCGGTCCACACCCGGTCGCCGATGGCCAGCACCGGGTCGTCGGCGGGCTTGGCCCCCACCTGGATCCGCACGGTGCCGCGGGTGGTGCGCCCGAGGAGGTCGGTCACCGTGTAGGCCCACGAGTCCTGGCCGGAGAACCCGGCGTCGGGCGCATAGGTGTAGGAGCCGTCCTGGGCCATGGTCACGTCGCCGTGGAACGGCGACGTGTTGTCCGTGACCCGCAGGCTCATCCCGGTGTCGTTGGCCAGCACGCCCGGCGCGGCCACGGTGAGCGGCGTCTCGAACGGCGTCGAACCGGCGTCGTCGGTCACCACCGGCGGGCCGGTGTCGGTGGTCGGCACCACCGTGATGGTGACGGTGGCCGTGGACGTGCGGTGGAAGCGGTCGGTGATCGTGTAGTCCACCGAGTAGGTGCCGTGGAACGTCGGGTAGGGGTTGACGATGTAGGTGCCGTCAGGGCTGATGGAGATCTGCCCGTTGACAGGGGCCGTGTTGGACAACCAGCGCTTGGTGGCGTCGCCCTCGTCGTTGGCGAGCAGGCCCTTCGCCGGGTCGCGCTCCACCGCCGACCCGCCCTGGGGCACGGAGATCACGTCGTCGTGGGCCACCAGCGGCGAGTCCGCCGCCACGTGCAGGGTGACGGTGGCGGTCGCCGTCTGCCCGGTGGCGTCGGTCGCCTTGTAGGTGAAGGTCTGGTCGCCGACCCAGTCGCCCGGGGGCTGGAACGTGAAGGACCCGTTGGCCGCGAGGGTCAGCGTGCCGTGGACCGGCGGGGAGACCACCGACGCCACGAGGCCCTGGCCGGTGTCGTTGGCGAGCACGCCGGTGGCGGCCGCCACGCTGGTGGAGCCCACGGCGCCGACCGTGTACTCGTCGTCTTCGGCGGCGATGGGCGTGACCTCCGGTTCCGCCAGCTGGAGGTCGACCACGTTGGGTCCGGTCGAGGAGATCGTGGCCGTCTTCGACGCGGGCAGCAGCTTGACCCCGCTGGGCGGAAGGGCGCTGATGGTCCAGCTGCGCGCCGCACCGTCGGTGCCGAGGGGCACGCCGGTCAGCGCGTAGGCGCCGTTGGCGCCGGTGGTGGCCGTGCCGCCGAAGCCCGAGCCCACGAACGCCCCGGCCACGGGCGCGCCCGTCCTCTTGTTGGTCACCGTGCCGGTGACGGTGGTGGTCGGGGTGGTGTCACCGAAGTTGACCTCGATGTCGGCGCCGCAGAACACCGTGACCCGCTTCGTGGCCTGGATGAAGCCCTGCTTGGACGCCGTGATGTCCACGGGGCCGGGGCGGTCGAAGGCGTAGGCGATGTTGGTCAGCAGGAACCGGCCCTGGGCGTCGGTGGAGACGGGACGGCCCAGGTTCGAGGAGACGGTGGCGTCGGGCAGCGGCTCGTGGGTGGCGGCGTTCAGCACGACGCCGTGGATCGTGGCCGGGCTGCACCGCCGGGTCAGGGCGAAGTCGCGCACGTTGGGCCCGTCCACCGTGGCCCGGACCGTCACCGCCGTCTCCAGCCCCCAGTACTCGGTGGTCCCGGGCGAGCTCACGCCGAAGTCCGTGGGCGCGTTGTACCGGTTCAGCGTGACCCCGGTGATGAGGTAGCGGCCCTGGGCGTCGGTGAACGTGAAGAACCCGGCCGCGGACACCTGCACGCCGGCGATGGGCGCCCCGGTGAAGGAGTCCGTGACCGTCCCCTCGATGCTGGTCGTGCGGATCTTGCGGAGTCGGAGGGTCCCCTCGGTCAGCTGGTCGCGCTGGAGGAGCAACCGGACGCTCTCGCTGTACCAACCGCTCGGGTTCGTGGAGAAGTCGACGCTGGCGCTGGTGGCCCCGGGCGTCCCGAACGAGTAGTCGTCGAGCTGGACGTACCCCTGGGCGTCGGTGGTCAGCGCAGTGCCGCCGCCGTTCACGCCGATGCCGGGGATCGGGGCGCCGGTGGCGTCGTCCACCACCCGGACCCGGGCGTCGCCCGTGTACACCGGCAGGGGCTTCTTCAGCCGGACGACGGCCAGCCCGGTGGAGCCGCACGACGGAAGCGACAGCGACGTCGTGCTGGACGGGCTGAGGTACGGCGAGCCGAACGGGATGTCGACGCGGACGTTGCCGCTCCCCGGCCGGTTGTCCGGGCCGAGCGGGACGTTGGGGAGGTGGGCCACGCCGTCGCCGGCGGTGACCACGTTGGTGGCCCGCCAGCCCCCGGGCGCGAGTCCCGTCGGGGCGAAGCTGGTGGTGATCCCCGGGATGGGCGCGCCCGTGGTGGCGTCGACCACCTTCACGTACGCGTCGCCGTAGCAGGCCTTCACCACCGTGATGTTCCCGACGTTCGGGCCGGCGGCAGACACGGGCACGCCGCTCGCGGAGCCCCGCCAGTAGCCGTCGATGTCCGCCTGCACGTACACCGAGATCGGTGCGTTCCCGGTGCCGAGCATGAGGTGGTCGGCGTGGTAGCGGCCGTCGGTGTCGGTGGGGGCCACCGTGGCTCCGGTCGACGTGAGGATCTTCGCGTTGGGCACGGGGACCCCGGTGGAGACCACCGGGCTCTGCGGGTCGCCGAGGTCCCGGGTGCCTTCGGTGACGCGGCCGTTCAGCGTGGCGTACTGGACCTGGAGGAGCTCGCCGTCGGTGTGGGCGGTCAGGTTGCAGGCGAGCGTGACGCGGGCGCCGCTCTTGAAGAAGTACCCGTCCTTCTGGAAGGTCACGTCGGCGGCGATCGGGTTGTTGCCCGAGCCCACGGGCAGGTTGTCGAAGAAGAAGGTGCCGTCGGGCTTCGTCTGGCCGCCGAGGATGATCCCCCGGTTCAGCGGGGCCACCCCGACCTGCACGCCCGCCAGGCCGGCGCCCGTCTCCTGATCGGTGACCTTGCCCTCGATGCTGCCGTAGCAGACCGGGATGAGGCCGAACTCGAGGTCGATGGTGCCGCCGACCTGCCGGGTGATGCCCTTAGCCGTGCCGGTCACGTCGACCGCCACGTTCCCGCTGGCGATGGACTGGCTGGCCCGGATGGTGAGGAGGGCGCTGCCGCCGGGCCGGACGTCGGCGGTGTCGAAGATGGCGGTGACCCCCGCGGGCAGGGTGCCCACGCTGAGGTGCACCGGGTCGGTGAAGCCGTTGTCGGACACCACGCCCACCCGGTAGGTCACGGCGCCGCCGGGGTTGAGGATGGTGCTCGGCGGGTTGATGGTGAGGTTGAAGTCCCGGTGGAAGGTGACCGTGCTGCGGTCGATGGCCGACGCGCCGTACTGGTCGGTGACCTTCAGCGCCACCGGGTAGGCGACCTCGGGCTGGCAGGTGCCGCCGCAGAGGCCGGCCTCAATGGCGGCGAAGTCCAGCCGCGGGTTGATGTCGCTGCTCACGTCGAACCGGTCGAGCCCGCCGACGTCCCACCCGTAGACCACCGGCGACGTGCCGTCGGGGTCGCTCGAACCGGAGCCGTTGAGGAGCAGGTCCGCACCCAGGAGCGAGTCGTAGGGACCGCCTGCGTCGGCCACCGGACCGACGTTGGCGAACACGTTCACCGTGGCGGTGGTCGATGCCGACGGGCTGGGGCCGACGGCCTCCGCCGTCACCGTGAGGGTGCCGTTCCCCAGCGGCTGGTCCGCCGGGATGGTCAGGTCCGCGGCGACCTTGCCGGCATCGTCGGTGGTGCCCCGAGCGGTGCCGCTGCCCAGCGCGAACGACACCGGTCGGCCGGCCAGGGGCTGCCCGCCCGCGGCGTTGGTCACCATGGCGGTGGCGCGGATGGTGGCGCCCTGGGCCCCGGTGGTGGGTCCCGTGTAGGCCACCGACGGCGTGACGGTGGAGCCGGCGACGTGGAGCCCGAGCGTGGCCGTCACCTTGTTGTCGGTGCTGACGGTGTCGGCGGCCTGCATCGTGGGCATCGGTGATCCGGCGGTGAACCACGAGGTGGTGACCGTGCTGTCGGACCCGATGGTCAGCGGCTCGGTGCGGGCATCGCCGGGCCGGAACGTGCCCGCCCGCGGCTGCGCTGCCCGCCGGGTCCGGTTGTGGACGGCGACGGACGTTCCGGTGGTGGGCGCCACGTTGTCGATGGTGAACGCGGGCACCGGCGAGCTCGGCAGGTCGGCCGCGCTGGTGGCGGCCCCGGCCGACGTGGCCGCGCCCCGTGACGAGGTCGAGCTCGTCGAGCCGTTCGAGCCGGACGAGCCGTTCGAGCCGGGCGACGTCGGGGCGGGCGCCGGGTCGTCGAGCCCCGAGATGGGCGGGCGCAGGTCGGCGGAGCGGGTCGGGGGCACCGTCAGCTGGCCGACGGGGGCCGGCGCCGCGGCGGCCTTGGTGGGCGCGGGCAGCGACGTGGCCGTGGCCCGGTCCGTCGCCGACGACGCCGCCCGGTTGCTCCCGCTGTCGTCGGGCGCGCAGTCGATGCTGTCGCCGAGGACGATCACCCACACCCAGCTGCCACCGCTGGCTGCCCGGGCCGCACCCACCGCGGTCCAGCGCCGGTCCGTCAGCTTCTGCGTCGAGGCCGTCGTGGTCTGCCAGGTGGCCAGGGCGTCGGCCGCGGACCTCGGCCCGCGCAGCACCAGCTGGTCCACCTCGGCCCCGTCGAGGTAGCCGGCGTCGCCGACGCGGTCCTGCACCGTGCTGCCGTCGCTGCCCACGTCGACCAGGTCGGGGTGGGCGGCCAGGTCGGCGGCGTGGCGCTCGGCCGCGGCCTGGAGGGTCGGCGAGGCGATGACCTCCAGCCGGTGGGCCTGGGTGCGGATGCCGTCGATCCCGGTGATGAGCTCGTCGACCACGCCGGGGACCGTCACCCCGGTGGTGCAGCCGTCCACCACCGGGAGCACCACCGGCCCGGGCTCGGTCGGCGGGTCGGGCGTGCCGGCAATCACCACGATGGTGGCCGCGCCCGTCGCCGTCTGGCCCTGGAGGTCCGTGACAGTCATGGTCACCGGGTAGGTCCCGATGGGAAGCGTGCCGAGGTCGATGTCGATCGGCCCGGCGGGCAGCAGGCGGGAGATCTGTGCGGGGAACCCGGCGGCCGACGACGACACCTGCACCCGCAGCGACCGGCGGTCGAACGCGCTGGGAGAGGAGATGCGCCCGTGGAGGATCACGTGGCCCGTCGCCGATGCGGTCTGGTCGTCGAGGCTGGCGGTCGGCGGGTTCGGGTTGACCGTGATGGTCCGGGTGGTGCTCGCCGTGCGGCCCTTGCCGTCGGTGATGGTGAGCTTCACCGTGTACTCGCCCGGGTCGTCGTAGAGGTGGTCCGGGTTCGGGTCCGTCGAGGTCCGGCCGTCGCCGAACTCCCAGGTCCACGACTGCACCCCCGAGGGCGCCTCGGACTCGTCGGAGAACGTGACCGGCGTGCCCAGGCGGCCCGGGTCGGCGTCGCTGGAGAAGCGGGCCAGGGGCGGGGCCGGGTTCGAGCAGTCCGGCAGCTCCACCGTCTCCTCGCGATCGCCGTCCACGATGGTCGCGGTGAAGCGGGTCTCCTGGTGGCCGCCGCCGGTGATCTCGTACAGCGGGCGCTGGTCGTCGGGGAACGTGAAGGCGCCGCTCCCGCAGTAGGAGATGGGGATCCAGTTGCCCTGGCTGTCCTTGCGGATGCGGATGTCGGCGTCGGGGTCGGGCGCGTGCAGGAACGAGGTGCCGTCGCCGCCTCGGGTCCCGACCAGCTGGCCGTCCCGGTAGACGCTGACGTCGCGGCGGGGCGTGATCGTCAGCCACGAATCGAAGAAGTGCAGGCGCGAGAGCGAGCCGCAGTTGCTCGGGTTCGCCTGGTTGCAGTCGTAGCGGTAGTTGACGTCGCTGATCTGGCGGAGCCCGGAGATGGTGGTGGCGCTGTCCTGCTTGTCGACCTTCGCCCGGTCGAGCAGGTCGTCCGTCGTCCGGTCCTGGGGGGCGAGGATCCGGCTGGTCACGTCGCCCGACCCGAACGGTGTGACCGTGTGCACCGAGTACGCCCCCGGCCCCACCGTCTCGGTCACCGTCGGGGTGGCGGCGTCGAGGTCCACCGATCCGCTGCGGGTCAGGACCACCGGCCCGCTGCCCGCCGTGGGGGTCTCGTCGTAGTCGTAGGTGCCGGCGGCCCGGGGGACGTCGGGGTCCTTCGGGGCCAGGCCGTGGAAGTGCCGGTTCCAGTCCGTGATGGTCTGCTCCCACGTGTACACGAGGCGCGTCGGCCCCGTGATCGTGGTGGGCAGCACGACGGTGACGGGGTCGCCGCCCACCGTCGCCTCGGCGGAGATCTCGGCGGCGCCGGCCTGGTCGCCGGCGTCGAGGGTGGCCGACGCCGATCCGCTGTCGTCGGTCGCCGGGTCGGCCCGCTCGATCGACGGGTCGGCCTGGGAGCCGTCCGCCGCCTCCGCCGTGAAGTCGACCGGCGCCCCGATCAGTGCGTCGAGGCCGTCGTCGAATTCGACCTCGGGCTCGTCCGCGCTGGCGGTCGCCGCCGCGCCGTTGGTCTTGGGCTGCTTGCCGAGGGTGAGCCCGTCGGCCGTGAGCGTGAGCTTTACCGCCGCCTTCTTGCCCTTCACCGGCTGCTTCGGCGACAGCGCCAGCGTGCCGGCCACCACCTTCGGGTCGACGCGGGCGTCGCCGCCGATGTGGAGGTGGCCGCGAGGCTTGGTGGTGGTGACCTCCTTGCCGCCGATGGTGGCCGAGAGCCCCACCCGCACCAGCGAGCCCTCGGCCGTGTCGGCGACCGGGATCGTCACCATGGCGACGCCGTCGCGGAGCTGGCCGAACGTGACCGTGCGGGCATTGCCGGCGGGCACCCAGGTGGCGCCGCCATCGGTGCTGGTCTCGGGCGTGAGCCGGACCTCGCTGGCGCCGAGGCCGAACAGCGCGTCGGGGTGGACCTCGAGGTCGCCGGACTTGATGAGGGTGCTGAGGTCGCTGCTGCTCCACCCCTCCTTGTCCCCGGTCGCCCCACCCGGCTTCATGTCGCCCCAGTTGGCCTTGAACAGCGTGAGGCCGTCGACCGAGAGGTTGTCGTTCGACGGCGTGCCGTCGGGGTCCGAGCCGACCAGGTCCTCGCCCGTCAGGTAGGGGGCGGCGGTCCCGGCCGGGTCCATCCGGGGTGACAGCAGTTCGGAGGGGCAGGTCGGGTCGGTGGTGCAGCCGTCGAGGTTGAGGTCCTTCTTCGGGTGGGTCGGGATGCCGTCGAGCCGGATGGAGCTGGCGGCCGGACAGCCAGGGGCGTGGACGTCCTCGCAGGCCTGGAGCAGCGCGTCGCGGTAGCGCCGGAAGTCCCGCATGTCGACGACGCCGTCGCCGTCGCTGCGCAGCTGCGTGCCGCCGACCGTGGTGCCGAGCCGGTCGTCGGGCACCTTCGACAGGCCCGAGCCGCGCGCCGGGTACGCCACCCGCCGGTTGCCGTCGGCGCTCGGGTCGTTCATGTCGAGGGCGTCGATCAGCGAGTTGGGCAGCGACGTCAGGGTCGCGTAGGCGTCGATGCGCGGCGAGGCCCCATCGCCGTCGGCGAGCGGCCGGGCGTGCTTCACGATGGCGTCGCGCACCTGCGACACGCTCAGCGCCGGGGCGTACTGGGAGACCAGCGCCGCCAGCGAGCTCACGAACGGCGTCGCCCCGGAGGTGCCGCCGAACCTCCGGTACCCGCCTCCGGGCTCCGCCGCGACGGTCCCGCGCCCCGGCCCCGAGACGTCGGCCCCGATGTTGGAGTAGGCGTCGCGCTTGAGCTGCGGACCGATGGCGCTGACCGCCAGGACGTTGTTGGTCTGGCCCGGCTCGAGGTGCCGCTCCGCCCAGGCGTACTCCGCCTTGGCCTCGGCCTGGATCTTCACGTCCGTGCAGTTCGGGTCGCCGTAGGGCACGCAGAAGTAGGCGTTGCCACCGTTCCGGCTGCTGTCGTTGCCCGCGGCCTGGACGATGAGCACGTCCTTGGCAGCCGCGTCCTTGGCCAGCCAGCGCGCCAGCTTGCCGATGTTGGCCATCTCCTTGCGGTAGCCGTCCTCGTTGTTGGGCGTGCACCACTCGGTGCCCGTCGCGTCGTCGCCGTCGCCGGGCCCGCACCTCGACGCCGAGAACCGGAGCGCCCACACCGGCGGTGCGTCGGAGGAGTCGTCGATGCGGGCGAACGCCGCCGCGTTCATGCTGATGCTGATCACCCGCAGGTTCGGGGCGAGCCCGTCGGGTGTCTTCTCGTCGAGGAGGGCACCGACCGAGCTCAGCGACGAGTAGAGGGTCGACTTGCCCGGTCCGTCGATGGCGACGTCGCTCGTCTGCGGGATCACCGCCAGGTGGGCCAGCGGGTTCCCGCCCACGTTGTTGCCGCCGATCAGCGAGGCCACCGCCGTCCCGTGGCTCTGGTCGCCCACCGAGGCGTCCGCGGTCTGGCAGATCGTGCCGAGGCAGAGCGGGACCTGGTCGATGTGGTGCCCCGATGCCCGGAAGTCCGCGTACTCCGGATGGGTCAGGTCGAACCCGGAGTCGGAGATCCCGACATCGACCCGGGTCCCGGACCGCTTCATCGCGTCGAGGAGGTTCCAGGCCTCCGGGAACCGGGACTGCTGCAGGCCGAAGGCCCCCGTGCTGGTGGCGCTCTCCGGGCTGTAGGGCTCCCAGCGGAACCCGGCCGTGACCGCCGCCGGCGGCGGCTCGGTGGGCGGGAGGCTCTGCTCCCCGCCCACCACGTCCATCGCCGCCGCCTCCACCGCCGGGTCCGAGCGGAGCACGGCCAGCGCCGCCGTGAGGTCGTCGAACGACCCGTCGGGCCGGTCCGCGATGGTCACGACCACCAGGCCCGTGGTGCCGATCACCCCGGCGAGGCGGCCGTGGATCGACCCGAGGACCCGGTTGGCGTCGGCGACCGTCGCCGTGCGCTTGAACGCCAGGAGGATCGTCGTGCGCGAGGCGGTGAGCCCCCACCACGGCTCCACCGCGAACGACGCCGGGTCCTCCGGCGGGGCGGTCGTGGTGGGGAGGTGGTCCTGGATCCGGCCGTCGGCGGGTCCGGTGAAGCCGTTCGGGCCCACCTGCAGGCTGCCCATGAAGTTGGGCGGGCCGTTGGACACGAACGGGATGGTCCGCTCGTCGGGGATGGCCACCACGAAGGCGCCGCCCACGGGGATGCTGCCCGAGTCGAAGAGCCCCGACGTGGCCTGCACCTTGCGGGTCGCCCCGGCGTGGTTGGTGAACACGACGCTCTGCCCGACGACGACCTCGATGGTCGACGGCTCGAACCCCGTCGGCGTGATCTCCACCTGGAACGGGTCCGGCACCGGCGGCGGCTCGGCCGCCTGGGCCCGCACCGGGGTCGGCCCCAGCACCAGCAGCTGCGCCACCGCCACCAGCGCGATCAGCGCCGCGACCGCCCGGCTGCCGCGGGCGCCGATCCGCCGACGTCGGCTCACGCTCGCCCACCGGGGACGGCAGCGCCGGGCACCGCCTGGGCCAGAAGACCTCGATCACCGGAGCACGCGACGCGCCGACTCGTCTCTCGCATGATCTGTCGCCTCTTCTTCCACGTTCCCGGAGCCCGCAACCCGAAGGTCTCCAGGTAGTGGACCGCACCCGCCCCCGAACCCGCATCCGTAGCGAACTACGTAGTCCCCCGCCAGGGGCCAGCGGGGACTCGCCACCGCCAGCACCACACATCGAGGTGTTGACCTTCCCCCGGTTGAGCGGCCGGTCTCCACCGGAACTACATCGGCGGAATCGAGCGGGGCGAACGCAACGTCGGCCTCGACAACATCGTTGCCTTAGCTGCCGCTCTAGGCGTACCTGTCGGCGAGCTCTTCCCTGCAACCTGATGAATCGGAGCGACGCAGTCCGAGGGATCCGGAATCTCCGTCCACACAACAGAGAGCTACGACGGATCGACGCCGAGGACGGGCATCCACGGACCGCCGAGCGGATCAGTGGTGCTGACCCGGAAGGGGTCCGGCGTCGGCCAGGTCGCTCCGGCGTCGATGGCCGCGACGCCCGGAAGGCGGGTGCGGATTGGCTCCAGCACCTCCTCGGGGAAGAGCTCCCAACCCGGTTCGGGCGGCTCCATCGTGTCCCACCAGCCGTAGGGCCGGATCTGCTCGTCGCGCGGATCGAGGCCGAACTCGCCGAGCGTGCGGATCAGCAGGTCGAGGCTCAGCACCCACGACCGCAGCGACGACTGCTGGACGCGGACGTCGAGCGCGGACGACGAGTGCACGCCGACCACCGACCGGGCCGTGGGTTCGAGGCCGAGCACGACGAAGAACGTGCTGCGATCGTGGGCCGTGAACGGAAGCCACCGGTCATCGTTCCAGTAGGGCCAGACCCCCGGGAAGAACTCGCTGTTGCCCAGCGACCACTCCCGCAGCTGCAGCGCCCAGGCGGGGGTCCCCCACCCCAGGAACCAGTCCCAGTAGCGGCTGCCGGTGTCCGTGCCCGCGTGGAGCGACCACAGCTCGAGGAGCTCCGACGGGATGACGAAGGGGGCGACGGCCTCGACGACCGCGCCGATCTCCTCAGGCGTCGCCGGGGGCAGGAGCCAGTCCTCGCAGCCCACCGCCGCAAGCGAGTCCCGCAGCGCCCCGACCTCAGCTTCCACCGCCAGATGCTAACCCTGGACCTCAGACCCGACCTTCGCCCGAAGGTCATCCAGAAGCGGAGTTTCCAGGGAGCGTTGGTCCCCCGCTTGGTCCCTTTCGGGCGGACCGAACGGATCTCGGGTGCGAAACACGAGGTAGTGGAGCCCAAGAAGGTGTGCTGTCCCAGGACATAGGAAACCCTGTGTCAGGACATCGGAAACTCG
>CALANQ010000404.1 GCA_937926025.1 uncultured Acidimicrobiales bacterium | reverse complement strand
CGTCCGAGAGCGGCGTCCAGGGCTCGCAGCGGCTCACGGCGGGCGAGAACCCGTCGGGTCTGGCCCGGTTCGCCCCCGGCCCCACCACGGGCGTGTTCGACGACGACCTGCGTCCGGTGGAGCCGGGCTCGGGCGTCATCGGCCGGGTGGCCAACGCCGGACGCCTGCCGCTCGGCTACCTGAACGACCCGGAGAAGACGGCGGCCACGTTCATCGAGGTCGACGGCCAGCGGTACTGCTTCACCGGCGACCTGGCCACGGTGGAGGAGGACGGCACCATCCAGCTCCTCGGGCGGGGCTCGCAGTGCATCAACACGGGCGGCGAGAAGGTCTTCCCCGAGGAAGTCGAGTCGGCGCTGGTCGATCACCACGCGGTGCTCGACGTGCTGGTGGTCGGGGTCGACGACGAGCGGTGGGGGAGTGCGGTGGTGGCCGTCGTGGCGCCGGCCGACCCCGGCGCGCCGCCCAGCCTCGACGACGTGCGGGAGCACCTGCGCGGCTCGCTGGCCGGGTACAAGCTGCCCAAGCACGTGGTCATCGTCCCGGGCGTCGAGCGCTCGCCGGCGGGCAAGGCGGACTACCGCTGGGCCAAGACCACCGCGGAGGCGGCGGTCGGCAACGCCTGAGGCGGTCGCCCAGAATCTGCGGGGCCGGGGAACCGGGCCGCCGCAGCCGTCGTCGCAAGGGGCATGGACAACGGACTGAACCCCGGAAACCGCCCCCGCCGAGGCGTCGCCTTCGCGCTCGCCGCCCTCGGCCTGTTCGCCGTGGTCGCCGCGGCGGCCGTGGTCGCCACGCCGAAGGAGGCGGAGGCCGCCGGGTTGGAGGCGTTCTCGTCGTGCGGCGAGCTGTCGGGCTGGGGCGTCGCCGCGGAGGAGCGGATGATCGGAGGCTCCTCGTTCGGCTCCGCGTCGAGCGCCGCCGACGGGGCGGCGCCGATCGCCACCAACGCCGAGGTGGCCCGGGAGACCGGCGCCGCGGGTGGTGACGCCGGGTCCGCTCCCACCTCCGCCGTCGCCGAGAAGGCATCCCTGGCCGATCAGCAGGCGGTCGACGCCACCAACGTGGTGGTCGAGGGCGTCGACGAGCTGGACCTGGTGGACCGCCTCGGCGAGGACCGGGCCCTGGTCGTCGCCGGCCCGACGCTCGCCATCGTCGACCTCGCCGAGCCCCGGGTCCTCGCCACGCACCCAGTGCCCTACGGCGCCCAGGTCAGCTACGACCGCGAGTCCGGGCGGGTGTGGGTCGTCGGCGGGTCCACGGACGGGTCACGGGTCGAGGTCACCCGGCTGGCGGTCGGCACGGACTCGCTGGACCCGGTCGGCACGTGGAGCACGCCGGGGCAGCTGGTGGACGCCCGCCGGATCGGTGGCCAGCTCCACCTCGTGGCCTCCGACGGCTTCTTCGGCGTCGACGGCCCCCGGGTGCCCTTCGGTGGCGACCCGGTGCCCTGCACCGAGGTGCTGCACCCGGTCGGCCCGTCGGAGCCGACCGCCTCGCTCATCGTCACCCTGCCGGTCAGCGGCGAGATGGAGCCGCTCCGGGCCGCCGAGGTGGTCGGCTCGGGCCAGCTGGTCCACGTCACCGACGGCGCCGCCTACCTGGCCACGCCGCAGTGGGGCGACGACGGCCGGTCCACCACCGCGATCCACCGCTTCGACCTCGGCACGCTGGACCACACCGGCTCGGGCTCGGTGACCGGCACCCTGCTGAACGACTTCTCGATGTCCGAGGACGGCGGGTACCTGCGGGTGGCCATCACCGCCCAGGGCAACGTCGGGTTCGCCGGCAGCGGCGGGGTCATCGTGGACGACATGGCCCGCGACGTGGTGATCGAGGAGGGTCCGTTGGTGGAGCCCGCACCTCGAGAAGCGGAGCTGCAGGCGCCCGTGACCTCGGCGGAGGAGGTGCCCGACACCACGGCCCCGGACCCGTCGCCGGAGACCACCGTCCCCGAGCCGACCACCACGGTGGTCGGCCCCACCTCCACCACCAGCACGTCCACGTCGACCACCACGTCGACGTCCACCAGCACCACGTCCACCTCGACCACCAGCACCACCACGAGCACCACGGCGCCGCCGGTGGGGGCGACCATCCCCGGCCCCGGCCCGGGCGACCCGTTCAACCGGGTGGTCATCCTCGACACCGAGGGCAGCCTCGACGTGGTCGGCGCCACCCCGTGGTTCGGGCACCCGGGCGAGACGCTGCACGGCATCCGCTTCGACGGGAGCACCGCCTACGCCGTGACCTTCCTCCAGACCGATCCGTTCTACGTGCTGGACCTGAGCGACCCCGCGTCCCCCAAGGTGGCCGGCGAGGTGGAGCTGCCCGGGTTCAGCGCCTACCTCCACCCGGTGGGCAACGGCCGGGTGGTGGGCTTCGGGCCCGGGGCATCCGGCCGCCAGGAGGCGAAGCTGTTCGACGTGTCGGACCCGGCGGCGCCCGAGGTGGTCGACCAGCTGGTCCTCGGCGACCAGACGCCCGTGGTGGACGACCACCACGCGTTCGTGTCGCTCGGCGACGGCCGCTTCGCCGTCCCGGTCACCAGCTGGGACCAGGTCATGACGGAGTGCGTGGTGCCCGAGGACATCGGCCCGGCGGAGGACGTCGCCTGCGCCCCCGACCGGCGCGGCGTGCTCAGCCAGGTGGTCGAGCTCGAGGTGCGGGGCGACCAGCTGCGGGAGGTGGACCGGGCCTCGGTCCGCCTCCAGGAGCAGGTGTCCCGGGTCCTCCCGGTCGGCGACGGCTGGGCCGTCCTGGCCGGCAGCAGCCTCGGAACCATCGACGGCAGCGGCCAGCAGGGCGCCACCGTCACCATCTGACCCCGGTCAGGCGGTGCGGCCCACCGGTGCCGTCGGCGTGAACCGCACGGGCATGTGCTCGTAGCCGCTCACGAAGTTGGCGGCCCGGTACCCGGGCTCCTCGCCTCCGACCAGCTCCAGGTCGGGGAGGCGGTCCAGCAGCTCCTCGAACATCACCCGCAGCTCCAGGCGGGCCAGGCTGTTGCCCAGGCAGAAGTGGGTGCCGAACCCGAACGCCACGTGGTCGTTGGGGGTGCGGCCCACGTCGAAGCGGAAGGGATCGTCGAACACGTCCTCGTCGCGGTTGGCCGACGGGTACAGCAGCAGCACGTTGTCGCCCTCGCGGATCTGCTGGCCGTTGACCACCACGTCGGTGGTGGCGGTGCGGTTCATGTTCTTGATGGGGCTCACCCAGCGGAGCATCTCCTCCAGCGCGGTGGGCAGCAGCTCCCGGTCGGCCTGGAGGCGGTCCCACTGGTCGCGGTTGGCGAGCAGCTGGTAGGCGCCGCCGGAGATGACGTGGCGGGTGGTCTCGTCGCCGCCGATCAGGATGAGCAGCGACTCGTCGATAATGGCCTGGTGGTCCAGCCGGTCGCCGTCGACCTCGGCGTGGCAGAGCACGCTCATCAGGTCGTCCTTGGGGTTGGCGGTGCGGTCCGCGATGACGGCGTTGGCGTACTCCGTGTACCCGATGAAGGCCAGCGTCGCCGGCTCGAGGGAGTCGGGGTCGCCGGTCAGGGCGGAGAGCATGGCGTCGCTCCACTCCAGGAGCTGGGCCCGGTCCTCGGGTAGGACGCCGAGGTCGTTGCCGATCATGATCAGCGGCAGCCAGGCCGCGATGTCGGTGACGAAGTCGCACTCGCCGCGCTCGCAGACGGCGTCGATGATGTCGGTGCAGGCCGCCCGCACCTCGTCCTCGCGCTCGCGGACCCGGCGGGGTGTGTAGCCCTTGTTGACCAGCTTGCGGCGCCGGAAGTGCTCCGGATCGTCCATGTCGATCATCATCTGGAGCGGATCGGCGTCGGCCCGGATCCCCTGAGCGTTGGAGAAGGTGGCCGGGTCCTTCGAGATGGCCTTCAGGTCTGCGTATCGGGTGATGCCCCACGCGTGGCCGTCCCAGTAGACGGGGGCGTTGGCCCGCATCCACGTGAAGTCGTCGTGGGGGTTGCGGCCCCAGAAGTCGCCGCTGATGAGGTCGATGCCTTCGCGGGTGGGGTGA
>CALANQ010000403.1 GCA_937926025.1 uncultured Acidimicrobiales bacterium | reverse complement strand
GCGAGCCGATGATCGATGGCGACGCACGTGTAGTCTCTCGCCGCCGTGCATCGGAGGGGTGGGGGATCATGGCGAACGATCACCAGCGTCGCAGTCGAAGGATCCACGTCGAAGGCGCTGCCGACGACTGGCGCCTGAATCGACCGGTGCGAGACCTTGCACCATCGTCCAAGCCCGCTGAGCCGCCGACCGGGTACGCCGGTTCCACGAGCGATCGGCTCGACGAGGCAGCCGCCGCAGCTCGGCTCGAGGAGGCCATCGCAACGGCGCGCCGCCAGACCGCCGAGGTGGTCGTTCACTTCGCCGCGCTGGAGGAGGGCTTGCAAGCGCAGAAGGGGACGGACCTGGCCGAGATGGCTGCGGCTGTCGACGTGGCGCGCCGCCAGGCGGCAGCGGACCGCCTCGATCGGCTGGCCCGACTCGAGGAGGACGGTGCCGGGCGGAGCACCACGCTCGACGAGGGGCTGGAGCGGGCGGTGCGCGAGCTGGGCACGGGCCCGGCGGGTGGGCGTCCTTCGTCGACGACCACGCGGGCGCGCTCCCGGCTCGCTACCTGCGGTTCGGCACCATGACCACCGGCGATGGCCGGTCGGTCGCAGCGCTGGCCCCGTTCATCGGAACACCCGGCTGGTTCATCGAGGGATCTGCGCCCGCAGCGGACGGGCTCGTCCTCGGCACCCTGCTGCGCACGATCGCACAGAGCCCCGTGTCTCGCCTCAAGATCACGGTGTACGACCCGCGGGCGCGCGGCTCGCTCGGGAGCCTCGTGGGCATCCGCAACGCGGCCCCGGCTGCACTGCCGCCACCCCTCGTGGACGCGGGCGCCCTGACGGATCGGCTCCGAGCCATCCTGGCGGACGTCGCTGCGGACACCGAGACCCTGGTGGCGCGCCGCATCCCCGACCTCGTGACCGAGTGGCGCAGCACGCCGACGCCCGAGGCCACGCAGCACATCGTGGTGCTGCTCGACTTCCCGTACGCGATCGACGACGCCGTGGAGCGGCTCCTGGAGCGAATGGAGCTGGCGGCCGGCCCGGTGCGGCCCACGCTGCTGGTGGTGGGGGGCACCGGCGGCCCTACCGCCGGGTCGGGCTGGGCGGCGAATGGGCTGATCCGGATGACGGAGTCGTCCGGGCGGTGGACCACGACCGCCGCGGCGTTCCCGCACCCCGTGGCCGTCGATCCGCCTCCGCCGCCCGAGGTCGTGAGCGCAGCGCTTGGGGCTGCCGCGGGCCGAGTGCGCGAGCAGGCGGGACCGACCATCGAGCTCGAAGATCTGCTCGCCGAGGACTTCGCCTCGCCATGGGGCCACACCTCGCACGACTCCCTGGACCTCGTGTTCGGTCGATCAGCGAGCGGCCCGCTCGAGCTGTCGCTCCGGTCGGCGAACCCGCCGCACCCGAACATGCTGGTGGGCGGGGCGGTCGGGCAGGGGAAGGCGAACCTCTTGCTCGACATCATCTACGGCCTCGCCGCCCGCTACAGCCCCGACGACCTGCAGTTCCACCTGCTCGACTTCAAGGAGGGACTCGAGTTCGCGAGGTTCGGCCCGGACGCTGCAGGGATGGGTTGGCTTCCGCACGTCCGCTCGCTCAGCCTGGAGTCCGACCGTGCGTTCGGCACCGCGGTGCTGCGCCACGTCGCCGGCGAGATGGATCGGCGAGCCGAGCGCTTCAAGGTCGCCGGCCACGCGTCCCTCTCGGCGTTCCGCGAGGCGACGGGCGAGGCGATGCCCCGGCTCGTGCTGGTGATCGACGAGTTCCACGAGCTGTTCGCGGGTGACGACGACCTCGTACGCGAAGCGGTTGCCCTGCTCGAGCGGGTCGCTCGGAAGGGTCGCGCCTACGGCCTGCACCTGCTCCTCGCCTCGCAGACGCTCTCGGGGATCCAGGCGCTCGCCGTCAAGGAGGACTCCATCTTCGGGCAGTTCCCGATCCGGCTGTCGCTGAAGAACACCGCCACCGAGTCGCAGTCCATCCTCGAGCGCGGCAACACCGCGGCCGCCGACCTCACGCACCGGGGCGAGGTGGTCCTCAACCGCGACTTCGGACGGCGGCCGGCCAACCAGGTCGGCTTGGCGGCGTACGCACGACCTGACCTGCTCGCCGACGTGCAGCGACGCCTGTGGGAACTGGACCACGACGACCCGCCGGTGGTCTTCGTCGCCTCGGACCTCGCACCGTGGCCGACTCAGCTGCCTCCGGCGACATCGGTCGAGGGCCTGCCCCTCTGGGTCGGCCGACCGCTCGGCGTGGATGACGCGCCACGCTGCCACGTGATGCTCGACGATGCGGATCAGGCCGTCGCCGTCCTGGGCGGCGATCGCGTCCAGAACCGCGGCGTGCTGCGGTCGATGGTGACCACGGCCCTCGCCGGGGTGGCGGGTGGCGAGCTCGTCGTCCTCGACGGCGACGGAGGGGAGGCGGACGACTGGTTCGCCGACGTCACCAACGCCGCGGACCGCCACGGCGTGTCGGTCCGGCGCGTGACCCGTGATGCGGCGGCCGGGTTCCTGCGCACCGAGATCGACGAACGCCTGCGGCGGACCGGAGGCGATCGGCCGCTGCTGGTCGTGGGCCTGTCGTTGCAGCGCCTGCGCGCCATGGGGGATTCGGAAGCGGATCCCGGTGCTGACGAGGGGTTCAGCTTCAGCTTTGAGGAGACCACCGGCCGCACCGTCTTGCAGCGGGCCGCCCAGCGGGGCGCGAACCAGGGGGTGTTCCTCATCGGAGCGTGGACCAACCTCCGCAACGCCGAGGCCGATCTGGGCCCCGGGCTCCCCGGGGTCAGCGCCGTCGCCACCTGCGGTCTCGGCGTCGAGGACTTGCGAACGCTGGTGGGACCGCACGTCGACCCCGTGGTCGGCGACCTCCGCGTCGGGTTCTACGACCGCACGGGTGACGGATCGCTCGAGGTCCTGGTCCCCTACGCACCCCCCGGCGGTCGGTGATGGGGGCGGACACGGTGGACGGCGGGTCCGAGACCGAGACCGCGGCGTACCTCCGCTACCTCGCGCTCCTCGACGAGCGCGCCGGGCTGCACGACGACCTGCAAGCCCGGGCCGCCGACATCGAGGCCGAGAGCCGGGCGGCGGTCGACGCCGCAGCGAGCGCCGAGCGGCAGGTCTCCGATTCGATCCGCGACGTCGAGCGGAAGATCGACGCCCTCCGTCCCCGAGTTCGTCGCATCGCCGCCCAGGCCGGTTCCGCTGCCGCGCCCGGCCGGGCGCCGGCGACCCCGGACTCCTTGGCGGCCTGCACCTCGCTCGCCCAGGCGATCGAGGTCGACCTGCGGAGCGCCGAATCGAGCTGGGCCTGGATCGACCGGCAGCGCAGCCAGGCGGCCTCCGGGAGGACGCCGCCCCCGGCCTCGCCGTCCTCGCTTGACCCGGCGCCCGGGTCGTCGGGTGCGTCCGCCGAGCCGGCGCACCGTCCCGGCCTGCGATCGTCCATCCTGATCGTCCTCGTCCTCGTGGTGCTCGCGGCGCTCGTCGCCGTCCTGGTGTTCTGACGTGAGCGGGACGGAGGGCGGCGGCTGGGCGGGGCGGACCCGGCGACGCAGGACCGTCGCCCGAGACGCGCTCGGCGAGACCGCGAGGATCAGCTCCGACCCCGGGATCGGTGAGGCCGAGCGCCAGCATCCGGCCGTCAGCGAGCAGGTGCGGTCGCAGCGTCGCCACCGTCGATCGCCGGAGCTGCTCGCTGCCATCGAGCAGCTCGACGTGGTGCACGATCCCGCGACGCAGAAGGAGCTCATCGACTGGATCGCCCAGAACTGCGTCGACGAGGGACGCGGCGAGCTCCTCGGGCTGTTCGCGAAGTGCTACCTCGGGCACCCCTACGTCGACCACCAGCTCACGCTCGGCCACCAGATCCTCCGGCACTTCACGCCCGAGGACGCGGTGCCTCCGGCGTTCGCCGCAGCGAGGTCGCTGGTGCGCTCTCCGGCGTACCTCTTCGTGGAGGTGTACGGTGACGGCTCCGTGATCCCCGTCCGAGGGAACGGCGATCCGGTGAACTAGCAAGTCAACATAGGGGTGGAGGGAACGATGGCGGACGGGGTGAACCTCGCGCCCATCGTGCGTGCGATCGATCGCATGAACGGTGAGCTCAGTCGGGAGATCAACAGCGTCTCGAGGCAGGTCGACGGCGTCGGTGTGGAGTTGGGTCAGGTCCGCAACGACCTGCGCCTGACCTCAGACGAGCTGCGGGCGCTCAAGGCGCAGTTCGAGGCCTACGTGGAGGAGGCAGCCCGCGTCGCTGCCGTGCAGCGGTCCGAGACCAAGGTCGGCAACCTGCGTGCCGAGCTCGACCGGCAGTACGGCCACTACTCGGTGGTGCGACGCACGTCGGTCGGCACGTTGCAGGCGTTCGACGTGGGCGTGGTGTCCAACGACACGGTGACCACGGTGAGCGAGGAGCTCATGCTCCAGACGCCGCGGTACTGGCTGGCACCGGCGCTCGTCGCGCTCGCGGCCTGGTCGCGAGACGATGCCGACCTGGCCGAGAAGGGCGTGCAGGAGGCGTTCAGTCGCGACAAGTACAAGACGAGCCTCTTCTTCACGTTGGTGCTCCGTCGCCAGGGTCGCCAGGAGTCCGCCGTCCGCTGGCTGCGCCACTACCTGTCGTCGCTCGATCCGTCGGCGCTGACGCGCGAGTTCGCGGTCGTGCTCGAGGCGGCGTCCTACCAGGCCTTCGGCGGTGCCGGCCAGCAGCTGATGGCCGACGTCATGGCAACGTGGTGCCGCGAGCTCCGCTCGCGCGAGGACATCGTCGAGGCCCAGGTCCGGAACTGGGTGGGGGAGATCGGGGTCCAGCGGCTCAAGGTCGACGCCTCGCAGTATCCCACGCTGGCGAGGATCAGCCCCGACTGGCCGAAGCTCGAGCGTCAGATCGAGCGGGCCTCGGCCTCCGACCAGGTGCGGGCGAAGTACGAGGCGGTGCGCGCGGTCGAGACCCAGATGCCTGCGCTCCTCGAGGACGCGCTGGATGACCTGCTCGATCAGCTCGTCACGGAGTACGACGAGGAAGAGCTCCCGCTGCGTCGTGAGGTCGTGTACCACGAGGCCGTCATCGAGGAGGGAGGAGATCTCGTCCGGGCCGAGGCCCGGGCCGACGAGATCAGCAAGGCGCTGGAGGAGACGACGGACGTCGTGTCCCTCCAGACCTCGGCCGCCATCCAGCCCGATCACCTCGGCGTGAGCGTGCAGACGCAGCGCATCGCGATCGGTGTCGGGGTGTCGGACTTCCGCACCGCGGTGGAGCGGTACTGCGTGTCGTACCGGCGAGACGCCATCGACCGCCTGTCGTTCGTGTTCGGCGACGCCCACTCGAACTACGCATCGACCTTCGGGTTCCCCGGGCTGACCGTGATGAGCGACGAGGCCGAGCAGAGCGTGATCGACCAGATCACGTCCACCTGGCAGACGACGTTCGAGCGGTACATCGAGAGCATCTCGTTCAAGGACAAGTGGTACCTGGTTCCGGCGCTGATCGCGTTCGGCGTCGCGTTCGTCTGCTTCTTCATCAACCCGTTCGCCGGCCTCGCCGCCCTGATCGGCGGCGGCGTGCTCGTGTACGTGCTCGGCGAGCAGAAGAAGCGCAGGTGCGCGGAAGAGGTGGCCAAGGCCGAGAAGACGAAGGAGCAGGCGATCGAGACGACGATCGGCCTGTACCGGGATGCGAACGCCGAGCTCGTCGATGCGAACCTCGCCTACGTCGAGCTCGACGGCCACGAGGCCGATCTGCTGGCGCTGATCGACACCTGGCCGACCGCAAACGCCCAGGAGGAGGTCGCATGAGCGAGGCGCACGAGGAAGTTCCGACGACGGAGATCGCCACCGAGGACGATGCCGGAGCTGCAGCGTCGCAGCCCGCCGTCATCGTGCGCCGCGGCCACGCCGCCACGCGCCTGCTCCCGCGCGAGGCACCGCCGGTGCCCGACAACGTCGTGGTCCAGCGGTCCGTGCTGGCTCGACGATCGTCCGACAAGCCGCAGACCTCGCGCCAGCGAAAGGTGGCCGGCGACCTTCCGGACTGGGAGCCGCTCCCGCCGGGCGAGCTGGTCGTCCACCGCACGCGCGGGACGTGAGCCTGAGCGCCGGCGGGAGCGCCTACGAGATCTGGGTGGGGACCCTGCGGGCCTGGGCAGAGGACCCCCACACCTCGCTCGATCACCTTCCGCCGCTCGACGAGCGGTCGTTCAGCCCGGACACCTACTCGAGGCTGATGACCCACCTCGTCCGCAGCGTCGAGGCATCATCGCGCCGCGGCGTGGACGCACTGAGTTCGGCGTTCCAGCACTCGACCACGCCCGCGGAGCTGGAGGTCGCGCTCGTGGCCGTCCGGCCCGTGCTCGCTCGCCGCACCCAGCTGGTCCGCCACCCCTCGCTTCCCGAGCCGGTCCGCCAGACGCTCGAGGATGCGATGCGGCGCGAGCTCGAGCGCGCCCAGCAGCAGATCGAGGACGACCTCCGCCGCCAGGGCGCCGGCGGCCGACTCGACACGGACCACCTCGACCGGATGCTCCACGTGGTCCGTGAGAACAGGCTGACGGTCGTGCTCGAGCGGTCGTACGCCGACGCCGCCGGTCGGTTGGAGGTCGCTCCGCTACCGCTGGTCGACCGAGCGGACGCCCCGCCGACCAGAAGGTTCCGCCCCCGGCGCGTCGTCAGCGCCCACTCGACCGAGGACTGAGAGGACCCATGCCCGACAGCACCCGAGTCCGCGAACTGCTGCACCGGTACCTCAGCGCCCGCATCCCGCTCATCGTGATCCGCACCATCGAGCCGAACCGGGCGCTCGAGCTGCTCAGCTCGTGCGCCTCGCAGCTGGGGACGATGGCGTACTACGAGTACACGCGCACCGAGGGCATCCGCGACCTGATGAGCGGCAAGAGCGTGCTCGACGAACCGTCGCTACACGCGGCGCTCGACCACGCCCGCACGACCTTCAAGGCCCGCATCAACGCCAACTTCGTCTTCAGCGACGTGGAGGAGATCGACCAGGAGAGCACGACCTCGCGCCACCTCGCCGAGATGGTGCGGCTTGCGGAGTCCCATCAGGGCTCGATCATCCTGATCTCCTCCGCGCCCGTCTGGAGCGGGTTGGGCCGCCTCGGGATCAGCGTGGAGCTCGACCTACCCTCGGCGGAGGAGCTCGCCGAGGTCCTGGGGGCGATGGTGGAGGACCACCGGGGCCTCGTCGACATCCAGTGGCAGTACGACGACCTCCGCCAGGCGTCCGAGATCCTCTCGGGCATCACGGAGATGGAGGCCATCAACGTGCTCGCCACGATGCTGGCCAAGGGCAAGCTCGTACCCGACGACCTTCCGGAGCTCTCGGAGTTCAAGGACCGCATCTTCGGAGATCTCAGCGGCCTGCAACGGATCCCGTTGCGCGGCGAGTACGAGGTCGGTGGCCTGACCAACCTGCGTCGCTGGCTGGCCCTGCGCGAGCAGGCGATGCGGATGGACCTGTCCCACACAAGCTTCCACCCGCCCAGGGGCGTGCTCCTCGTGGGCATCCCCGGGTGCGGCAAGTCCCTGTCGGCGAAGGCCATCGCCACGCAGTGGAACCTCCCTCTCTACCGCCTCGACATGGCCGGCATCCTGGGCATGTACGTCGGGCAGTCCGAGAGCCAGCTGCGGGAGGCGCTCGCCACGGCCGATCGCGTCGCTCCGTGCGTCCTCTGGATCGACGAGATCGAGAAGGCGCTCGCTACGGGTCCGGGCGACTCGGGGACGAGCCGCCGGCTTCTCGGCCAGTTCCTGTTCTGGCTGCAGGAGTCCACGTCGAAGGTCTTCCTGGTGGCGACCGCCAACGAGATCCAATCCCTGCCGCCCGAGCTGACCCGCAAGGGGCGCTTCGACGAGGTGTTCTTCGTGGATCTGCCCAACGCGAGCGATCGCGAGGAGATCATCCGGTTGTACTTCCGTCGGTACCTGGACCACGACGTGGCGCCGGGGCTGACGGCCGACCTGGTCTCCCTGACCGACGGCTTCTCCGGCTCGGAGATCGACGCCGTCATCCACGACCTCGGACTGGACGCGCAGGCGGGCGGTGGCGGACTGCCGGGAGACGAGCAGATCCGGGCGCACTTCCGGAACGTCCTCCCGTTCAGCAAGTCGAATCCCGAGGACATCGCAAGCCTCCGCGCCTGGGGCCAGTCCCGGTGCATCCCGGCGGGTGACCCCATCGACGGCTCGGCTCCGGTGGGTGGTCGACGGGTGGTGCTCTCCGACTGACCGCCGCGCTCAGTGGCGGCGGAAGGGGAGGTACTTCCCCCCGAGGGCCTTGGCCTGCTCCAGCCGGTGCCGCCCGCCGCCAACGTCGAGGCCACCCCGGCTGGTCCGACCACCGCCGTGGATCGCGTCGGAGCCCAAGAAGTAGTCGTAGACGTGCGACAGGCGCTGGTGGCCGGTGAGTCCCTGCGCGTCGTCCCAGGCTGCGAAGTCCTCGCGGGTCGCTCCGTGGGCGATGCGCGGAGCGATGTGGTCGTTCCAGGTCCGCACGGCGTAGGCGATGTCCTCGGCCGGGGCCTTGCGGTAGTCCAGCAGCGGGTTGTCCGTGTAGTCGAAGTCGTCGACGGCGCCGAGCTCGAGGCCCTTGGCGGCGAGCGCATCGACGAGCGCGGCGTTCTCGGGGTCATTCCCCGTGGACGCCGAGCTGGCGGCGGCGCGGTCCGTTGCACCACTTGCGCCGGGGCCGCCTCCCACGAGGCGCTCTGCGAAGGCGCGGCAGCCATCGCCGAACGCGTGGAGCTCCCGGGACGCCTGCTCGCAGCAGATCGCGGCGTTGGAGAGGGAGCCGGCGGCGGAGCCCGCCGAGCCGGTCCTCGGCACGGCGGCCGCAAGCCGACGAGCGGTCAATTTGGCGGAGTCCAGGGCATGGTTCACCGGCCCCGCCCGGTCGCCCACGACGCGGATCGCCTGGGCGAGCTTCTCGAGCTCGGAGCTCACCTTCGGCCCTGGCGATCGATCATCGGGTCCGCTCCGATCGCGCCGCCACCTCGCGGCGTCGCTCCTCTGCGGCTGCGGCTCGCGCCTCTCGAGCGCCGGTGAACAGGTCGTCGGCCGCTCGGTCGACGTCGCGCTCGACCGACCTCAGGTGGCCGAGCAGGGTGCGGTCGTCGCCCGTAGCCGTATCGGCGATGGCGTCCGACACCTGCGAGCCCAGGCGGCGCAGCTGCGACGAGAGGCGCCGGAGCGAGCGGGCTTCCTTGTCGGCCTCCATCGCGATGCGCTCGAGCGTCTGCGACGTGGACATGGTGCGTCAGAGGGACTGGGCGTACTGCCGCGCCACCTTGGCGGCGTTCTGCAGCGCAGCCGTCGCCTCCTTGACGGCCTTCGAGGCCGACTGGAGGGCGCGCTCGACCTCGCGGTCCTTGCCCTGCGAGCTGCCGCCCAGCAGTTGCTGCACCTGCTGGCGCTGGCTGTTGAACTGCTTCTCGAACTGGGCGAGCTGCGCCCCCGTCTTCGTGGCGGTGTCGGCGACCCCGCTCACGGATTGCTTCAACTGACCCAACTGAGACATCGATCCCTCCACCCCTTCGCCGTCACCGCGCCGGCGCGCGGAGTGGCGGGATCATAGCGGTGGTCGGTTCGTCCCGTCGGGGGCGGGGACGCCGTCGGGCACCGGGCCGCCTGGGTCGGGAGACACCCGGAGGGGGCCGGTCGGACTACGCTGCCCGCCCGGGGAGGAAGCGTGATGGACGGGTGCAGGCTGTGTGGGGCGGATCTCGGCGGCGCGTCGGCGTGCCCGAGGTGTGGGGAACCGGTTGTGGCGGCGGCCGCTGCGCCACCACCTCCATCGCCGCCATCTACGACGTCCACCGCCGCTGCGCCCGCGAGCGCAGCCCCGGCGGCTCCGCCTCCCGCAACCTCGCCCGCACCGCCGGCAGCTGCGCCGTCGACCCCGCCGGCTCCCCCGACCGTGCCGCCTGCCGCCCCGGCGGCGACGGCCGTACCTGCGGCGGAGCCCACGGGTCCTGCCAAGGCGGCGTCGGCGGGGTCGGGCCGACGGACCCTGCCGATCGTGCTGCTCGCGATCGCCGGACTCCTCATCCTGGCCGGCATCGTCGTCGTGGCCGGTCGGGGCGGTTCAGACGGATCGACCGAGATCGACAGCGCAGGCTCCGATGTCGCCACCGCCGGCTTCGACGAAGGTGTGGAGGAGCAAGACGACGGGGTCGAGACCACGCCCCCTGACGAGGTGACGACGACGGAGGCCCCGACGACGACCACCACCCAGGTCACCACGACGCTGGCGCCGCTCGACGCGGCACGGGCGGGCCTCGCCTCGACCCAGAGCGAAGACCGAGCCGCCGTCGAGTCTGCGGTGGGCTACTGGGTCCCGCAGGTCAGCTCCAAGTACGTCGGCCTCGAGGCGGACGGGATCATCTACGACGAGATGTCGATCCTCCAGAACCATCGCAACCTGGTGGATCGCTATGCGCCGACCCGCGTGGCGCTCCTCTCGTCGAGCGACTACTCCACCTTCAGCAAGGGTGGCTTCTGGGTGACCATCGCCGTCGAGCCGTTCGCCTCGGCGGAGGGGGCGAACGGGTGGTGCGACCAGATGCAGATCCCGTCCGACCACTGCTTCGCGAAGTTCCTGAGCCACACGGCGGGCCACGACGGCGCCACGGTCGCCCGGAAGTGATGCGCACCCGGACGTGACGCTCAGCGGCAGGGGTCGTAGCCCTTGGCCGCCAGCACCCGGGCGGCCGACTGGTTCACCCGCGCCTCGCTGAGGGAACCGTCCGCGACGGCTCCTTCGAGGTGGTCGAGCACGCGCGCCAGGTGACCGCCCTCGGCCCAGAGGGCGACGTCGCCGCCGGCGGCGAGGAACCGGCGGGTGGCCTCCGGCAGGTCGTACTGCGCGGCGACGGCGCGCATGCCGCCGAGCTCGTCGCTCACGACCACGCCATCGAACCCCAGGTCACGACGGAGCAGGCCATCGATCGCCGCCGGGCTCAACGTGGCGGGCTCTCCGTCCGTGAGGCCCGGGACGTCGAGGTGGCCGACCATGACCCAGCGGCCGTCGCCCATAAGGACCTCGTAGGGCCGGAGGTCCTCGGCTCGGAGATCGTCGAGCTTCGGGGTGCGCGCCGGTCCCCGGTGGCTGTCGCCGACCGCTCTGCCGTGGCCGGGGAAGTGCTTCAGCACCGGCGTGATCCCGGCCGACTCCAGCCCGGCGCTGAACGCCTGGGCGTACTCGGTCACCACGTCGGGGTCGGCGGAGTACGACCGATCGCCGATGACCTCCTCGTCGCCCTGAGCCGACACGTCGGTCACGGGTGCGAAGTCCACCGTCACGCCGTAGGACCGCAGGGCGGCCCCGCGGTCGGCGGCCAGTCGGCGCACCTCGTCGACGGACCATGCCGCCTGCTCGCGCGCACTCGGCAGGTCGCCGACGAGATCGTCGATGCTCTGCACCCGGCCCCCCTCGTCGTCGACCGCCACGGCGAGTGGGACGCCCTGCGGGGTGCGGAGGTCCTTCAAGGTGCCGGAGGTGTAGACGGTCGTCGACCCGCCGGTCCGCCGAAGGTAGATGCCGCCGACGCCCGCGTCTGCGGCGATCCGCGCCTCGGAGGGGTCGGCCGAGGATACTCCCACCATCGCGAGCTGGGCGAGCCGTTGGCGCAGCGGCCAGGACGCGATCGTCCGGGTCACGTCGCAGGAGGGGGCAGATCCCCCGGTGACGATGGACGAGGAGGATCCCGGCGTGACCTCGGTCGTCGTCGCCGCCGTGGCAGCGGTGGTCGCAGCGGGGCGTGAGGTGGTCGTGCGTTCGGCTCCGCGCTTGTCGTCGGCACCGCCGCCGCAGCTTGCGGCGAGCCATGCCACCAGCAACAAGGCCACCAGGCCGACCGACCGACGGCACCTCATCGAGAGGGCGGCGTCGGCAGGTGGTCGATGGGGGCGTCGCAGCAGCGGCATCGGGGTGGGTCTCCCTTGTCGTTCGGGCACGTCGGCGCACCCCGGCCGGCACGATTCCCGCGCGCCTCGGGAGGAGCCCACCCATCGCGTGCGCGAGGTGGTTTGAGGTCGGACGTCAGGTTAGGTGGCCAACCATCCTCGCGAGTTCATCGTCCACCCGACCGCCGACGCCCTCGGTCGGTCGGATCGAGCCGGGACCGGTTCGGCGTCCCGTGCTTGCGCAAGAGCTGGCCGTTGGGGCGCATTCCCGTCGGCCGCGGGAACCCTCGGTCCGATCTTTTCGGATGCGGTCCTGTCGCGGCCCGTCTGTCTCCCGCGAAGGATCCCCTTATCCATCTGGAGGCCTGATGACGGAGCATTCGACTGGTGATGCGAGAAAGAGCACGGAGTTCACCGTGCAGGAGATGATCATCTTGGAGTTGATCGCTGCGGGCGAGTCCCACGAGGTTGCCGGGGCGACCGTCAGCCGCAGCTCGAAGACCGTCCAGCGGTTGCTCCGTCGGCCCGAGGGGCAGGCCGCCGTTCGTGCCATCCAAGCGGAGCGCCTCGACCAAGTGGTCGCAGCGCTCGGCGTCGCAACGGTGAAGGCCGCCAAGGTGATCTCCGAAGAGCTCGAAGCGGACCGAGCGGAGGTGAGGTTGCGCGCTGCAGGCCTCGCCCTGCGCTACCTCGACAACGTGCAGGCGGTCGTGCGCCAGAGGGTCGTCGTCGACGGAATGCGCTCGCGGATCCACGAGCTCCAAGCGGCCCTTGATGTCGTGACGAGCGAGGGGGCGGACAGTGAAGCGTGACGACGATGACCTCGAGGAGCTAGACGCCATGCTCGACGTTCTGGAGGCGCAGATC
>CALANQ010000402.1 GCA_937926025.1 uncultured Acidimicrobiales bacterium | reverse complement strand
GGAGTGGGAGGCGCTGCGCCGCCGGCACCTGCTGCCCAAGGCGGAGCGGCCACCGTCGGCCGCACGCGGCGTCCACCACGTGGCCCTGCTCAGCAGCGACGTGGAGCAGACCATCGACTTCTACCAAGGCCTGCTGGAGTTCCCGCTGACCACCCTGTTCGAGAACCGCGACTACCGGGGCTCCACCCACTTCTTCTTCGACATCGGCGCGGGCAACTGCCTGGCCTTCTTCGACATGCCGGGCCTCGACCTCGGGCCGTACGCCGAGGTCCTGGGCGGGCTCCACCCCCTGTGCATCTCGGTGGAGCCGGAGCGGTGGGCGCACCTGAAGGCCAAGCTCGACGACGCCGGCATCGGCTACGCCCACATCGACGAGGTGTCGATCTACTTCGCCGGACCCGACGGGGAGCGCATCGAGCTCATCGCCGATCCGCTGGGCGAGATGTACGGGATGGAGGTGCTCTGACCGTGGAGCTGATCGACGCCCTCCGGGGCACCGGTGCCGTGCGCGAGTTCCAGGACCGGCCCGTCGACCGCGACGTGATGGCCCGGGTGCTGGACACGGCCCGCTTCGCGCCCAACGGCGGCAACCAGCAGTCGTGGCGGGTGATCCTGGTGGAGGACCCGGCCACCAAGGCGGCCGTGCGGGACCTGTACGTGCCCGGCTGGCTCGAGTACCTGGAGATGCGCAAGGCCGGGGTCCAGCCGTGGGCCGCGCTCGGCGACCGGACGCTCGAGGAGGCGCCCATCGCCGCCGCCCGGGCGATCACCGGTGACGACGCCACTGCAGCGGCCGGCGGGTTCGCCGCCCACTTCGACCAGGTGCCGGTGATGGCGGTCATCCTCGCCGACCTCCGGCTGCTGGCCGCCACGGACCGGGACCTTGGCCGCTACACGCTGGTGGGCGGAGCTTCGGTGTACCCGTTCGTGTGGAGCGTCCTGCTGGCCGCCCACGCCGAGGGCCTGGGCGGCGTGGTCACCACCATGACCACCACGCGCGAGCCCGAGGTGCGCGACCTGCTCGGCGTGCCGGACCACTTCGCCCTCGCCGCCGTGCTCGCCCTCGGCTACCCGGTGCGGTTCCCCCGCAACCTGCGCCGGGATCCGGTCGAGTCGTTCGCCACCGTCGACGCGTTCGACGGCCCACCCGTCACCAGCCCCTGAGGCCGCCCTGCGGATGACCTTCGGCCCTGGCCCGGGCCTCCGCGGCAGGCGCACGCTGGCGCCGTGCACGCCACCGACGCCCCGAGCACGACGTCCGTCGACCTCCTGTGGATCCCGCTCGGCACCGGCGCGTCGGTGGTGCGCCTGAGTGGCCGCCTGTTCGAGGCCGGGGCCGCGCTCCTCACCCGCCGCCGGCGGGCGGACCTCTACCACTCGGCGCTCGTGGTGACGGTCGACGGCGTCCGCACCACCATCGAGATGGCCCCGGTCGAGGCCGGCCCGGGCCCCGGGCGAGGCGCCGTGGCGGTCGGGCCCGTCGGGTCGCCTTGGCTCCGCCGCCTGCGCATCTTCCGGTACGAGGTCCGGTGCTGGCCCGAGGGCACCATCCCCGATGCCCCGCAGGCGGTCGGGGGACCTCGGCGCCTCTCCACCGACGACGAGGTCGCCCGGCGGCTGATCGCCGCCGCCCCGTCCGTGCCCACCCCGACCTGGGGGCGAGACGAGCTGCGCTGCGGCGAGATGTGGAACTCCAACTCCGTGACCTCGTGGCTGCTGGGATCCGCCGGGATCGACGTCGCCGCCATCGCGCTGCCGGACCACGGCCGGGCTCCGGGATGGCAAGCGGGCATCGTGGAGGTCTCGCGCCACCCACCCGCCGGGCGCTGATCGTCGGCGGCGCTGGCATCCTGGCGGGGTCGCCGTCCGCGGACCGGAGCCACCATGACCATCGAGATCACCGAGAGCTCGCACGCCACCGTCGGCGACATCACCGTCCGCCGGGCGCTCCCCCGCCGCCAGCGGCGCACCATCGGCGCCTGGTGCTTCGCGGACCACATGGGCCCCGCCCAGGCCACGCCCACCCACGGCCTCGACGTCGGGCCCCACCCCCACTGCGGTCTCCAGACCGTGACGTGGCTCACCCAGGGCGAGGTGCTCCACCACGACAGCCTCGGCACCAGCCAGCTCATCGCGCCGGGCCAGCTGAACCTGATGACCGCCGGCCGCGGGGTGTCGCACTCCGAGGAGGCCACCGGCTCGTACGCCGGTCCGGTCGAGGGCATCCAGCTGTGGGTGGCCCAGCCCGAGGCCACCCGCAACGGCGACCCGGCGTTCGAGCACCACGCCGAGCTCCCCGTGGTCGGCCTCGCCGGTGGGCGCGCCACCGTGCTGGTCGGGTCCCTCGCCGGCAGCACCAGCCCGGCCCGCACCGACTCCGCCATGGTCGGGGCCGAGCTGCTGCTCGACGGCCCCGCCACCGTGGCCGTGGACCCCGGGTTCGAGCACGGCCTGGTGGTGCTCGACGGCGCCGTGGAGGTGGACGGACAGACCCTGGAGCCCGGCCACCTCGGCTACCTGGCCCCCGGCCTGGAGGCGCTGACCCTGGCCCCCGAGCCCACCGCCCGGGTGATGCTCCTCGGCGGCGTGCCGTTCCCCGAGCCCATCGTCATGTGGTGGAACTACGTCACCCGGGACCGCGGCGAGGTCACCCGCGCCCACCGATCGTGGCTGGCCGACGACGGCCGCTTCGGCACCGTCGAGTCCACCCTCGCCCGCGTCACGGTCGACCTCCCGCCCTGGTCCTGAGGGTCGCGCACGCACCGGTAGGGTCCACGGACCATCGAGATCCAGGGAGACGGACGTGTCGGACAAGAGCGTGTTCAGCGATGAGGAGTGGGCGGCCGTCAGCGAGGCGCCGCTGCTGATCTCGATGGCCATGGCCGCGGTCGGGCCGCACGGGCCGATCTCGATGATCAAGGAGTCCACGGCGTCGGCCAAGGCCATCGCCATGCCGCACGATCACGGGTCGGCCAACGGCCTGATCGTCGAGATCATCGAGGTGGCGAAGGGCAAGCAGGCCCGCCACGACGCCAAGGACCACAAGGCCGGCTCCAGCCCCGCCATGGTCGACTCGCTGCTCGCCGACCTGGCCCCCGCCAACGCCGCGCTCGCCAAGCTGCCCGCCGACGAGGCGGCCGGCGTGAAGGCATGGTTCACCGACATCGCCACCGCCATCGCCGACGCCGCCAAGGGCACCAGCCCCGAGGAGCAGCACGTCATCGACCGGATCGCCGCCATCTTCGCCTGACCTGGGCCAGACTGGGGCTCCCAAGCGGTCGATCGCACAGGGGAGCGGGAACCGATGAGCACCGACGAGCAGATCCTCGGACGGACCAGCCGCGATGACCTCCGGGCCATCATCGCCCTGTCCAACACGGACGTCGACGAGGCGATCCACGTGGTGGAGGACCACGCACCGGCCATCTTCACGTGGGACTACGAGAAGGGCCGGCGCCCGGCGCTCAACAAGCTCTACGAGAAGGCCAAGCACGCCCAGTGGAACGGCGAGACCGACCTGGACTGGAGCATCGAGGTCGACCAGGAGCACTTTGCGCAGATGCTCTCGGCCATGCGCCAGCAGCAGATGGAGACGGCCCGGGTCGACTTCCGGGGTACGCCGTTCCAGCACTGGGGCCAGAAGGAGTGGCTGGCCCACGCCATGGAGAGCCAGAACTGGAGCCTCAGCCAGTTCATGCACGGCGAGCAGGGTGCGCTGGTGTGCACCGCCAAGATCGTGGAGACCGTCCCGTGGATCGACGCCAAGTACTACGCCGCCACCCAGGTGATGGACGAGGCCCGCCACGTCGAGGTCTTCGCCAAGTACCTCGACACCAAGCTGAACGGGCACTACCCGATCAACATCCACCTGCGAATGCTGCTCGACGACATCATCGATGACTCCCGGTGGGACATGACCTACCTGGGGATGCAGATCATGGTGGAGGGCCTGGCGCTGGCCGCCTTCGGCCTGGCCATGAGCACCACCCCCGACCCGCTGCTCAAGCAGCTGCTCCGCTACGTCATGAGCGACGAGGCCCGCCACGTGGCCTTCGGCGTCCTGTCGCTGAAGGAGCACTACTCGGAGCTCACCGACGCCGAGATGCTCGAGCGCCAGGAGTTCGCGTTCGAGGCCGCGGTGCGCATGCGGGACCGGTTCCTGCAGCAGGAGGTGTGGGAGCGGCTCGGGGTCGACGTGAAGGCGGCGGTGAAGCTGTTCGACGCGCCGCCCGAGGTCAAGAACCAGGATCCGTTCCAGCAGCTGCTCTTCTCCAAGATCGTGCCCAACTGCAAGAAGCTCGGCCTGCTCGACGCCAACGACGGCTGGCTGCGCAAGCGGTTCGACACGCTGGGCGTCACCCAGTTCGAGGACTGGGCCGACACCGGCGAGGAGTACCTGGAGATGGACGCCGTCACGGCGGACCGCATCGCCGCCGAGGGCGCCTGAGCATGGAGCTCGCACCCGACACGGTCGTCCTGTACCTCCGGCACGCGTTCGCCGGCATGGACCGGGTGCTCGACCGCCTCGACGATCAGACGGTGAACCAACGGCCCGACGGCTGGGGCACCAACACGGTGGCGGGCCTCGTCGTCCACTGCTGCGAGCTGGCGCCGTCGTGGTTCGAGATGCCGGGCCTCGGCCGCGACAGCGACCGGGACCGCGACGCCGAGTTCGCCGCCACCGCCACCATCACCGAGCTGCGGGCGCGCCTCGCCGACGCGGCAGACCGGTCGTGCGCGCTGGCCCTCGAGTTCGACCAGGGACCCACCGAGGGAGACCACCCGTTCCGGGACTTCATGCCCGGAACGGACCGGAGCGACGGTGCCCTCGTGCTGCACGTGCTGGAGGAGCTCTTCCAGCACCTCGGGCACATGGAGGTCACCGCCGACGCCCTGGCCCCCGCCGAGGGTGCCTGAGCGGTCACCCCGGCGTGCCAACATCCCTCGATGGGACGGAGGCTCGCATCGCTCGGAACGTTCGGCTGGTCGGCGGCGAAGGCCGCCGGTCTGTCCCGCCCCGTGGAGCTGCGTCCCCGGGCCCGCTGGAGCGTGGAGCGGGCGCAGCGGTGGGGTGACGACACCGGCTGGCTGCTGGGCTGCAACTTCACCCCGTCAACGGCGTCGAACCAGCTGGAGCTGTGGCAGGCCGACACCTTCGACCCCGAGACCATCGCCCGGGAGCTGCGCTGGGCGGCGGAGACGACGGGGATGAACGCCATCCGCCTGTTCCTCCACGACCTCTGCTTCGAGACGGAGGGGAAGGCCTTCCTGGACCGGATCGACCAGGTGCTGGAGCTGGCGGCCGGGCACGGCATCCGCACCCTGCCCGTGCTGTTCGACGGCATCTGGGACCCGGACCCCCGCCCCGGGCCGCAGCGCCAGCCCACCCCGGGCGTCCACAACTCCACCTGGGTGCAGGGGCCGGGCGCGGCGGTGGTGGCCGACCGCACCCGGTGGTCGGCCCTGCAGCCCTACGTGGAGACGGTGATCGACCGGTTCTCCGCCGACGAGCGGATCCTCGGCTGGGACCTGTTCAACGAGCCCGACAGCTGGAACCTGGCGTGGGCCCACCGGGATCCGGCCGGCAAGCGCGCCAAGATCGGTGCCCTGCTGGAGCTCGTGTGGGACTGGGCCGAGGAGGTCGACCCGGACCAGCCGCTCACGGTCGGCGTGTACGAGCTGGTCAGCCGGTACCCGGAGCGGGCCAGCGCCGTGGCCCGCACGGCCATCGAGCGGTCCGACGTGATCTCGTTCCACTCCTACGTCGGGGCCGAGGCGCTGGGCCGGACCATCGACGGCCTGGAGCGGCACGGACGCCCGCTGCTGTGCACCGAGTGGATGGGGCGGCCCACGTCACCGGTGGCGCTGGCCGAGCTGTTCCGCGACCGCGGGGTGGGCGCGTTCTGCTGGGGTTTGGTCGACGGCCGGAGCCAGACCCGGTACCCGTGGACGTCCTGGTACCGCCGGACCCCGCCCGATGCCCCGTGGTTCCACGACCTCCTGCACGCCGACGGCGCGCCCTACGACGCCGACGAGGTGGCCCTGCTGCAGCGGATCTCCCCGCGCTGATCCGGCGCAGGCGCCTGGCCCAGGTGCCAGGATGCCGCCAACCGCCCAGCCGAGGAGTCCGCCGTGCCCTTCCCCCGCGACGAGGTCGTCGCCGCCACCGATCGCTACCGAGCCCTCCGGGAGGCCATCGGGCGCGGGGAGCAGGACTGGCCGGCCCTGGCCGACCTGTTCACCGACGACGCCGTCTACATCGACCCGGCGTGGGGCCGCATCGAGGGGCGCGACGAGATCCGCACCTTCATGGCCGAGTCCATGACCGGTCTGGAGGACTGGACCTTCCCCATCGAGTTCATCGCCATCGAGGGCGACCAGGTGGTGGTGAAGTGGACCCAGGAGCTGCCGGGCACCAAGCCCGACGGCACCCGCTGGAGCCAGTCCGGGTACTCGACGCTGCTCTACGCCGGCGACGGCCGCTTCTCCTACGAAGAAGACCTGCTGAACATGGCGCACGTCATCGAGGACATCGTGGCCAGCGGCTGGACCCCCGGTCCCGGCTTCACCGCGCCCCCGCCGGAACCGAACCGGGACGTCTCCCGCCCGGCCTGACCCCGACGGGCCGGCGGCGACGGCCGGTACGATGCGCGGCCGTGACCACCACGGAACCAGCACTCGACGGCACCGACGACGCCATCCGGCCCCAGGACGACCTGTTCGGCCACGTCAACGGAGCCTGGCTCGCCACCGCCGAGATCCCCGGCGACCTCGCCGTCAGCGGCGGGTTCATCGACCTCGCGCTCGAGGCCGAGGAGATCGTGGGCGACCTGCTCGCCGAGGCTCGCGAGGCCGTGGCCGCCGGCACCCCGGTCGATGACGACCAGCGCAAGCTCGGCGACCTGTCGGCCAGCTTCCTGGCCGAGGACCGCATCGAAGCCCTCGGCGCCGAGCCGATCGCCGACGACCTCGCCGCCATCGCCGCCCTCACCAGCACGTCCGACGTGGCCCGCCTGCTGGGCCGGCTCCAGCGCGAGGGCTCGGGAGGCCTGGTCGACGCCTACGTCAACACCGACGACCGCCAGTCGGACCGCAACATCGTGAACCTCGTGCAGGGCGGCATCGGCCTCCCCGACGAGTCGTTCTACCGGGAGGACGGGTTCGCGGAGATCCGCTCGGCCTACGGCACCCACGTGGCCCGGGTGCTGGAGCTGATCGGTCTCGACGAGGAGCAGGCCGCCGACGGCGCCCAGCGCGTCCTGGCCCTCGAGACCCGCCTGGCCGCCGGCCACTGGGACCGGGTGCGGTCCCGCGACGTCATCGCCTCGTACAACCTCGTGTCGTTCGACGGGCTCGGTGAGCTGGCCCCGGCCTACGACTGGGCCGCCTGGGCCGACGGCCTCGGGGCCACCGGCGACCAGCTGGCCGAGGTGCTGGTCCGCCAGCCCAGCTACCTGGAGGCGCTGTCGGAGGCGCTGGCCGAGGTGCCGCTGGCGGACTGGCAGGCGTGGCTCAGCTACCACGTGGCCATCGGCGCGGCGCCCTACCTGTCGACGCCGTTCGTCGACGAGCACTTCTCCTTCTACTCGCGCACCCTGAAGGGCGTCACCGAGCAGCGCGACCGCTGGAAGCGCGGCGTCGCCCTGTGCAACGGCATCCTCGGCGAGGCCGTCGGCGCCCTCTACGTGGCCAAGACGTTCCCGCCCGACGCCAAGGCCCAGATGGACGAGCTGGTGGCCAACCTGGTGGAGGCCTACCGGGTCAGCATCGGCCAGCTTCCCTGGATGAGCGACGAGACCAAGGCCCGGGCGCTGGCCAAGCTCGAGCTGTTCCGCCCGAAGATCGGCTACCCCGACACGTGGCGCGACTACTCGGCGCTGGAGATCGACGCCGACGACCTGCTCGGCAACATCCGCCGCGGCGCCGCCTTCGAGACGGCCCGCCAGCTGGCCAAGATCGGGGCACCGGTCGACCGCGACGAGTGGCTCATGACCCCGCAGACGGTCAACGCCTACTACAACCCCGGCGTCAACGAGATCTGCTTCCCCGCCGCCATCCTCCAGCCCCCGTTCTTCGACCCCGAGGCCGACGCCGCGTACAACTACGGCGGCATCGGTGCGGTCATCGGCCACGAGATCGGCCACGGCTTCGACGACCAGGGCTCCCAGTACGACGGCGAGGGCAACCTCGACAACTGGTGGACCGACGCGGACCGCGAGCAGTTCCAGGTGCTGGCCGACAAGCTCATCGGCCAGTACGACGGCTTCGAGCCCCGGGAGCTGCCCGGCCACCACGTCAACGGCGCCCTCACCGTCGGCGAGAACATCGGCGACCTCGGCGGCCTCACCATCGGCCTGCTCGCCTACGAGCTCAGCCAGGGAACCGACGGGGCGCCGGTCATCGACGGCCGGTCCGGCCGGGAGCGGCTGTTCTGGAACTGGGCCAACATCTGGCGCATCAAGACCCGGCCCGAGGCCCAGCTCCAGCTGCTGTCCATCGACCCGCACTCCCCCGCCGAGTTCCGGGCCAACATCGTGCGGAACCTCGACGAGTTCCACGAGGAGTTCGGCACCCAGCCCGACGACGACCTCTGGCTCGACCCCGCGGACCGGGTCCGCATCTGGTGAGTCAGCTGGCGTCCGCCACGCGGTCGCGGGCTTTCTGGAGGTGCCGGTAGAACGACGACCGGCTCATGTGCAGCTCCCGCTGGGCGACCCCGTGGCCGCCCGCCGGGTCCAGGTAGGTGCGCTCGATGGCGGCGCGCAGCAGCTGATCGCCGGGCGACGGTCCGAACGCCCGGTCCACTGCGTCCCGGGCCTGCTGCCGGGCCGCCTCGGCCCGCTCGGTGACCGACCCGGTGGCGGGCGCCAGCGGGCTGGCGGCGAGGACGTCGTCGTCGTGGAACGCCCGCAGCGCCACCACCACGGCGTGGCCGGGCACCTCGGACTCCGGCTGGTCCGCCGCCGGTCCCTCGCCCTGCTCCGACAGCACCAGGCGGAGCATCTGCCCGATGATCCCGTCGGGCCCGAAATCCGTGCTGAGGGTGATCAGCTCCCGCTCGTCATCACGGCGGGACAGCGGCTCGACCGGTGCGTACCGGAGGGGCGCGATCCCGCGGTAGTTGCTGTCGACGGCCGCGGTGGCAAACACGTACCGGGGGTTGCGCACCGCGCCCATCGCCATGGCACCGGCGTTGCCCACACGGACCACCTCGGCCCGGGCCACCAGGTCGTCGGGGTCCTCCAGGATCACGGTGTCGTGGGTGAGCGCGGCCTCCTCGGCGATCCCCTGCTGGCGCAGCCACCGCAGCACCGGGCCGGTCTCGATGTCGTCCTCAGCCCAGTCCGGCATGGCGCTGGCCATCCCGATCACCGACATGCCGCTCAGCGTGCCGTCGGTGCGGCGCACGGCGATGGCCACCCCAGGCTGCTCCTCGCACCAGCGGGCGAGGCGGGCGAACCAGGCGGTGGACCCCGCACCGGTGCACGCCGCCATCGCCTCGATGTCGCCGGGCCTCGGCACGTCGGCGTAGTGGGTGGTGCTGGGGTCGACACCGAGCCGCAGCTCCGGGTCCTCCACCAGCGTGGCCAGCTCCAGCGCGGCGGACGGGTCGCCGCCCAGCGCCCGGCGGTGGAGGTGGCGGGCAATGCGCACGGTGAGGGTGCGGCACCGGTCGGGGTCGCTCTTGGCCAGCCGGGTCCGGAGCGCGGCCCGGGCCAGCGGGTGAAGGGTGGTGCGGGCGCCGAACGGCTCCGCGATGCTGAGCTCGCGCAGCGCCGTCACGCCGCTGCGGGTGGCACGGCCGGGGAGGACGGTGGCGAGGAGCGGACCGTCGACGGCCGGCGCGATGGCGGCCACGTCCAGCACGTCGGGGTCGACGCCGCGGAGCTCGTGGCCGCCGAGGCGCTCCAGGAGCAGACCGTCGAGATCGCCACCGGCCGACGGCGGCGCCGGGCTGGCCTCCACCGGCCCATCGGTCGCAGCGAGCGACGACGCCAGGGTGAGCGCCAGCGGGTAGCCCGCGGCCCAGCGGACCACGCGGTCCACCTCCTCGGGGTCGGCGACCTGGTGGCGGCGCAGCAGCTCGCGTGCGTCGTCGCGGTCCAGCGGGCGGACGGCGACCACGGCCACCAGCGACTGGAGCTCGCCGTCGAACCACGCCCGGTCGGGGGCGGCCCGGCCGGCGACCACCACGGTGCCGGTGGCCGGGACGGTGGCCAGGACCAGATCCCGGAGCTCCCGGCGCAGCGACGCCACCGCGTCGACCTCGTCGACCAGCAGCACCGACCCGCTGGCCGACGCCGGGGCGACGACGGCGCGCAGGTGCTCCAGCGTGGGCCCGACCAGGCGCCCGTCCACCCGGACCACCGGCCGTCCGGCCTCGTCGGCGCGCCGGCCGACCGCCCGGACGATGGCGCTCTTGCCCACCCCGCCCGGGCCGTGCAGGTACACGATGCGCACATCGGAGCGGCCGTCGAGGGCGCCGTCGACCAGGGCCAGCACCTCGTCGCGCCCGACGAACCGTTCCGCCTCGCGCCGCGCTGCGAGGTCGCTCAAGCGCTCCTCGGCGGCCATCGGCCGCAAGGTAGCAGCCGGATCGGGACGTTGACCTGGGCCGATGCGGCCTACGGCTCGGTCCAGAGGGCCTCGATCTCCTCGAGGGTCCGGCCCTTCGTCTCGGGCACCGTCCGGGTCACCCAGACGAAGGCGATGGCGCTGAACGCGGCGAACAGCAGGAACGTCCCGGCTTGGCCGATGGCGTCGGTGATGGTGAGGAAGAACTGGCTCACCAGCCACGCGCTGCCCCAGTTGGCGGCCGTGGCCACCGCCACCGCCCGCCCCCGGACCCGGCTCGGGAAGATCTCGTTGATGACCGTCCACACCACCGGCCCCAGGGAGAACGCGAACGAGGCGATGAACACCACCAGGCCGACCAGCGTCATGACCGCGGTCGGCGACTCGCCGCCCTTGGCACCCGACTGGCCGTCCAGCAGGTGGAAGCCGATGCCGACCACCGTCAGGCTCAGCGCCATGCCGATCAGCCCGGCCCGCAGCAGCGGCTTGCGACCGAAGCGGTCCACGTAGCCCACGGCGATGAAGGTGGCCAGCACGTTGACCACGCCGATGGCCCACGTGGTGGCGGCCGCCTGCTCCTGCGGGGTGGAGAACCCGGCGGCACCGAAGATCTCGTTGGCGTAGTAGATGATCGCGTTGATGCCGGTGATCTGCTGGAACACGGCGAGGCCGATGCCGATCTGCAGCGGGCGCCGCAGCGACGGGCTGCGCAGCTCGCCCCACGACGCCTGCTGGCGATCGGCGTCGATGGCGGCCTGCACCTCGGCCAGGCGCGCCTCCGTGTCGGTTCCGGGCTCCACCTTCTGGAGCGCGTCGGCGGCGTCGTCGCGCCGTCCGTTGCGCAGCAACCAGCGCGGCGAGTCGGGCATGGGGAACATGGCGACGGCGAGGAGGATGCCAGGCACGGCGGACACGCCGAGCATGACCCGCCAGGCGTCGCTGTTCGTCAGCGCCTCGTCGACGACGTAGGCGATCAGGATGCCCATCGTGATGGCTAGCTGGTACAGCGACACGAACCGGCCGCGGACGCGGGCCGGGGCCATCTCGGCGGCGTAGAGCGGTGCGGCCACCGAGGCCACGCCCACGCCGAAGCCCACCACCAGCCGTCCGACCACCAGGACGGGCGGCCCGGGGGCGAACGCCTCGATCACGGCGCCGACGGTGAACAGCCCGGCGGCCGAGAGGATCGTGCTGCGCCGGCCCCACCGGTCGGCGAGGCCGCCGGCCACGAGGGCGCCGACGAGTGCGCCGAGGGTCACCCAGCTGGTGATGATCTCGGTGACGGTGGTGCCGATGTCGAAGTCGGCCTTGATGCCGTGCAGCGCGCCGGCGATGACGCCCTGGTCGTACCCGAACAGGACGCCGGCCAGCATGATGACCAGCCCGACGCCGAGCAGCCACCGGCTCGGCCGCTGCCGGTCCGCCGGCGCGGTGGGCGCACCCTCGATCACAGCCATGTCCCCGCTCCTCCGGCGAGGTCCCCTCTCGCCCCTGCGGTCATCCTAGGAACGGGGCGTCGGGCGAGGTGGGTTCAACGCTGCGTCGGGATCCCGCCCTGGATGAGGCCCTCGACGGCGTCGAAGTGGTGTGCGGCCAGCCAGAGGCGCAGGAGGTGGCGGCGCTGCGCCGGGTCGTCGTGGTCCTCGTAGGCCTCGCGGGCGTGGAGGATCCGGCCGTTGTTGAGGAGCTGGATGTCGCCCGGCTGGAAGTCCATCTCCAGGTGGAACGCCGGGTCGTTGGCGATGGCCTCCAGCTCGTCGAGCGCCGCGAGCTGCTCCTCGGTGAGCGGGGGCGTGCCGGGGTGGCGCTGGGCGTCGCGGATGTACCAGCCGATGTAGAAGACGCGGGGCGTGCCGCCGAGGTCGCTGAACACCGGGAGCTCGAAGGTGGGCGGCTCACCCTCGGGCTGCTCGTCGTTGCGGTCCCAGTGCATCGGCCGGTACAGCACCTCCACCAGGTCGGGGCGGCGGCGCAGCAGCTCGTTGTAGACGGCCGCGGAGCTGGCGATCCGGCTCTCGCCCCCGGAGCGGGCGCGCTGCAGGCAGAGCAGGCCGACCAGGTCGGCGCCGTCCGTGTGGAAGTCCTGGCGCTGCCGGGTCCGGTAGAGGCGGACCGACGGGTCGGTGCGCTCGACGCCCTCGTCGCGGACGTGGCCGAGCAGGCTGCCCTGGGCGTCCTGGCCGACGGTGGAGATCGGAAGAGCACACGTCTGAACTCCAGTCACTTAGGCATCTCGTAT
>CALANQ010000401.1 GCA_937926025.1 uncultured Acidimicrobiales bacterium | reverse complement strand
CGGCGTGGGCATCGTGGCTGCGGTGGCCATGGTGATCTCGGCCGGGTGGATGGCGGTCTCCGCCACCATCGGCATGGACCTGTCCCGCATCTACTACGGCACCGACACGCGGGTCTTCGCCCTGTTCGGCGGTGCGCTGCTGGGCACCTGGTGGGATCCGGCGTCGCAGGCGGGCCGCACCCGCGCCGACCGTCGCCGCTGGGCCCAGCGCTGGTCGGTCGCCGGGACGGTCGCCCTGGTCCCCGTGGTCGCGTTCTTCGTGTTCGGGTCCAACTCGGAGGCGGTCATGTACCAGGGCGCCTTCCAGCTGCTGGCCCTGTGCGCCGTCGTGCTGGTGTCGGGCGTGGCCACGGGCCGAGGGCCGCTGGACGCCGCGCTGGCCCATCCGGTCTTCGTGTGGATCGGGCGCCGCTCGTACGGCATCTACCTGTGGTCGTGGCCCACGCAGGTCTTCCTCCAGGAGTACTGGGGTCTCGAGGGCTACCTGCTCGATGCCGCCGTCATGGGCCTGGCGATCGGGCTGGCGGCGCTGTCGTTCTGGCTGGTGGAGGAGCCGATCCGCACCGGTGAGCGTCCGGCCGGTTTCGGTGCCCGGTCGCCGAAGGACCGGCGCCGCATCCCGCAGGTCGCCTTCTCCGCGATGGCGCTCATCCTGGTGATCGGTGTCATCGTCGGCACCTCCGCCGGGTCGCCCAAGGAGCCCGACTACGCCTCGGTGAAGGACGGCGAGGTCCTCGACGCGGCGCTGGGCGACCTGAGCCCGGCTGAGGCGGCGGAGCTGCGGGCCGAGGCCCAGTCCACCACCACGGTCGCCCCGATCGACGAGGGCCCGCCCGGCCCGTTCACGGGCGCCGCCGACGTGGTGGTCGACCCGGCGGCGTCGGTGGATCCCGCCCTGCGCAGCGGTCGCCCGATGAAGGTGATGATCGCCGGGGACTCGGTGGGCTGGTCGCTGGGCTGGCAGCTGAACGGCGGGGTGAACCCGAGCGTGAGCCTGTTCGACCGGGCGGTGATCGGCTGCGGCCTGATGCCGCCGGACGCCAAGTTCATCGTCCACGGGCGCGACCCGGAGCAGTACGGCAACCTCTGCCAGCAGGCGGACCTGGTGGAGTACAAGGGCCTGGGCGAGAACCCCGACGCCGTGCTCCTCTGGATCGGCGCCTGGGAGGTGTACGACCACGAGTACCAGGGCACGAGCTACCGGGTCGGGACCAAGCGCTACGCGAAGTTCCTGGAGGACCGCATCCAGCAGCGGGTCGACAAGTACCGGGGCGTCGGCGCCGCCACGATCATGCCGGTGGTCCCGTGCTTCGCGAAGAACGCGGCCCGCCTGGGCGATGAGCGCCTCGACCCGGAGCGCATCGACTGGGTCAACGCTCGGGTGCGTGCCGTCGCCAAGCGCAACGTGGGCTGGGTCCGGCTGATCGACCCCGAGGGCCAGCTTTGCGACGCCGACGGCAAGGCCCTGCCCACCACGCCCGACGGCGACCCGCTGCGCGAGGACGGTTCGCACTTCGATCCGCCGGCTGCCATCTGGTTCTGGAACTCCTGGCTGGTGGGCCAGATGGGTGCCGCCTTCGACGTGGTGCCGCCACCGGAGCCCGACGCCC
>CALANQ010000400.1 GCA_937926025.1 uncultured Acidimicrobiales bacterium | reverse complement strand
CATCACCGACGACGAGAGCCGCCACAGCATCGACGCCGGCGACATCTACGTGGTGCTGCCCGAGCACCCCTGGTGGACCGACGCGCCCGGCTGGGTCGACGGCACCCAGCTCCCCGACGGCTTCGTGTACGCGAGCGGCACCAACGACGAGTGGTTGGGCGTCGAGGAGCTCCGGAGCCAGCTCGAGACGAGCTGAACCCGTGATCCGCTACAGCCGCCAGCAGATCGACGACGACGACATCGCCGCCGTCACGGCGGTCCTCCGCGGCGACTGGCTGACCACCGGGCCCGCCGTCACCGCCTTCGAGGAAGACCTGTGCGCCGCCACCGGAGCGGCCCACGCGGTGGCGTTCGCCAACGGCACGGCCGCCCTGCACGGCGCCGCAGCCGCCGGCGGTCTCGGGCCGGGCGACGTGGTGGCCACCTCGCCGCTCTCGTTCGTGGCCAGCGCCAACTGCGCCCGGTACGTGGGGGCCACCCCGACCTTCGTCGACATCGATCCGGCCACCCTCAACCTCGATCCCACCCGCGTGCCCGCCGGCCTGGACGGGCTCGTCGCGGTCCACTACGCCGGGTTGCCCGTCGACCTCACCGCCCTGCCCGACCGGCCCCGGGTCATCATCGAGGACGCCGCCCACGCCATCGGCTCGCTGACCCCGGACGGGCCCGTCGGCAACTGCGCGCACAGCGACCTGTGCTGCTTCTCGTTCCACCCGGTGAAGCCGATGACCACCGCCGAGGGCGGAGCCGTCACCACCAACTCGGCGGAGCTGGCCGAGCGGCTGCGGCGCTTCCGCAGCCACGGCATGGTGCCGGACCCCAGCCGGGGAGGCTGGTACTACGAGGTGGTCGACACCGGGTACAACTACCGGCTCACCGACATCCAGGCGGCGCTCGGATCCAGCCAGCTCCGCAAGCTCGAGGGCTTCACCGCCGCCCGGATCGCCGCGGCCGACCGCTACCGCGAGCTGCTCGCCGACGCCGACCTCCAGCTCCCGCCGGAGATCCCGGCCGGGTACCGCAGCGCCTACCACCTGTTCCCCGTGCGGGTCCGGGACCGGCGCCGCACCTACGACGGCCTCCAGGCCGCCGGCGTCGGGGTGCAGGTCCACTACGTGCCCATCCACCACCACCCGGTGATGGCCCCGTACGGCCCGTTCGACCTGCCCGAGACCGATGCGGCGTACGAGGGGCTCCTGTCACTGCCCCTTTATCCTGACCTCACCGCTGCCGACCAAGACCGGGTGATCGCCGTGCTCCGGAGCTTGCTGTGACGTCCTTCCCCTCGTCCGCGTCGTGGTGGGAGCGGGCCCAGCGCGTCATCCCGCTCGGCACCCAGACCCTGTCGAAGCACCCGAGCCAGTGGGTGCAGGGCGCCCACCCCACGCACCTGGTGCGGGGACGGGGAGCGCACCTCTGGGACGTCGACGGCAACGAGTGGATCGACGAGCCGATGGCGCTCGGCCCGATCATCCTCGGCTACGCCGAGCCAGTGGTCGACGACGCCATCCGCGCTCAGCTCGACGACGGCATCACCTTCACCCTGATGCACCCGCTGGAGGTGGAGGTGGCGGAGCGCATCGTGGCGCTGTGCCCCGGCGTCGAGCAGGTCCGGTTCGCCAAGAGCGGGTCCGATGCGGTCAGCGCCGCCGTGCGGGCCGCCCGCGCCCACACCGGTCGGGACCTGGTCGTGGTGGCCGGGTACCACGGCTGGCACGACTGGTACATCGGTTCCACCACCCGCGACCGCGGCGTGCCCAAGGCGGTGGCGGAGCTCACCCTCACCGCCCCCTACGGGGACCTGGACCAGCTGGCCGACCTCTTCCGACGGCACCCAGGTGAGATCGCCGCCGTGGTGATCGAGCCGTCCGGGGCCACGGTGCCCCCGCCCGGCTACCTCGAGGGCCTGGTGGCGCTCTGCTGCGACCAGGGCGCCCTCTCCGTGTTCGACGAGGTCATCACCGGGTTCCGGCTGGCCCCGGGCGGTGCCCGCCAGCGCTACGGGGTGGAGCCCGACCTGTCGGCCTACGGCAAGGCGCTGGGCAACGGCATGCCCATCGCGGCCATCGGTGGCCGCCGGGAGCTGATGGCCGAGTTCGAGGAGGTCTTCTTCTCGGGCACCCACGGCGGCGAGGCGCTGTCGCTGGCCGCGGCCCGGGCCGTGCTCGACACCATCGCCGACGGCTCCGTCCTGGCCGCCATCGAAGCCCGCGGCCAGACGGTCCTCGACGGGGTGCGCGCCCTCGTGGCGCGCCACGGCGTGGACGGGGTCATCACGGTCGACGGCGAGCCCCAGCGCACCGTCGTCGGCATCGGCGGCACCGACCCGCTGGTCACCAAGAGCTTCGTCCAGCAGTGCCAGGCCGAGGCCGGGTGCCTGTTCAACGGCAGCCTGTTCATCTGCGCCCGGCACACCGACGACGACGTCGAGCGGATGCTCGCCGGGTTCGACCGGGCCTTCGAGGTCATCGCCTCCGGTGCCGACCTCCGCCCGCTGCTGGTGGGCGATCCGGTGCAGCCGGTCTTCCGCGCTCCGTGACCCCCACCGAGGCGCCCAGCGTCCTCGTCGTCGGGGCGGGGTCCATCGGCGCCCGCCACGCCCGCAACCTGGCGGCCGCCGGGGCTGCGGTCACCATCACGGACCCCGATGAGGGTCGCGCCCGCGACGCCGCCGCGGCCTGCGGCGGGGAGGCGGCCGCCCTCGACCTCGCTTCGCTCCCCCGCGGCCGCTTCGACGCCGCCGTCGTGGCCTCGCCGAGCAGCCTCCACGTGCACCAGGCCGATGCGCTGCTGGACGCCGTCGACAAGGTGCTGGTGGAGAAGCCGATCGGCCTCGACGCCGCGTCGGCGCACCACCTGGCCGCCCACGCCGATCGGGTGGCGGTCGGGTACAACCTCCGGTTCCACGCACCGCTGGAGCAGGTGGCCGCCCTCATCGCGGACGGGCGGGCGGGGCACGTCCTCAGCATCGACCTGTGGTTCGGGTCGTGGCTGCCGGACTGGCGCCCCGCCGTCGACTACCGCACCACGTACTCGGCCCGCTCGGAGCTCGGCGGCGGCATCCTGCTCGACGCCATCCACGAGCTCGACGTCCTGATCTGGCTGGCCGGCACCGGCCCCCACCAGGTCGTTGGCGCCGCGTGCGAGCAGTCCGGCGCGCTGGAGCTCGACGTCGAGGACTCGGTGAAGGCCATCGTGCGGTGCGCCGGAGGCGAGCTGGCCACGATCTCGCTCGACTACCTCGCCCGCCGCTACCGCCGCGGGGTGCAGGTCACCGGCGACCAGGCAACCGTCCGTCTCGACTGGGCCCGCAAGGTGGTGGAGGTCGAGGACGCCGACCGGATCGACTCCCACCCGGTCGAGGTGCCGCTGGACCGGGCCTACGAGCGCCAGGCCGCAGCGTTCGTGGCGTGGGTCCAGGGCGGGCCGGGCCTGCCGGTCGACGCCGCCACCGGGTTGGCGTCGCTGGCCCTGGCCGACCAGATCCGAGAGGCAGCCCGGTGAGCCCCCGGGTGCTGGTGGCCGTCCAGGCCCGGATGGGGTCCACCCGGCTCCCCGGCAAGGTGCTGCTCGACATCGGCGGCCGCCCCGTCCTGGAGCTGATGGTCCGCCGCCTCGGTCCGGTCGTCGAGGCCGGCGCCACCCTGGCCATCGCCACCTCGGACCTCGAGCGCGACCGGCCCGTCGTGGCGCTCGCCGAGGAGCTCGGCACCCCGGTCGTGGCCGGCGACGAACGAGACGTCCTGCACCGCTTCGTCCAGTGCCTCGACCGCCACCCCGCCGACCTGGTGGTCCGGCTCACCGCCGACTGCCCGCTCATCGACCCCGCCATCGTGGAGCGCACCATCGACGCCGCCGTCCGCACCGGTGCCGACTACGCGTCGAACACCCTGGTGCGGACCTACCCCGACGGTCTGGACGTCGAGGTCCTGCGCGCCGACGCCCTCCGCCGGGCGGCCGACGAGGCCAGCGACCCGCCCGAGCGGGAGCACGTCACCCCGTACCTCCTCCGCCACCCGCGCCGGTTCACGTTGACCCAGGTCACCTCCGGCACCGACGCCGGGGACGAGCGCTGGACGCTCGACGAGGCCGCCGACCTCGACGTCATCCGCGACGCCGTCCACCGCCTGCCGGACCCCGACCGCGGCTCGTGGACCGACATCATGGACCTCGTCGGCCGACGAGCCACCCGGGATGCACCCGTCCGGGCTGTGCCGGGCCCGCCGGTGCCGCACGAGGCGGGCACGCCCTACGAGCGCCGGTGGGACCTGCTCGCCGACGAGCGCCCCCTGGGCCGCGCCACGGTGACGGTCGACGACGGCGTCGGCCGACTCGACCTGGACCTGCCGGCGGGCACCGACCCCAGCCGGACCGAGGCCGCACGGGACGCCGTCCGCACCTGGCTGGCCGCGGACCTCCAGACCACCACCCTCATCGAAGACGAAGGAGCACCCCATGGACCACGCACCTGACGCCCGAGCGCTCGAGGACCTCTGGGCCGGAGACTTCGGCGACCAGTGGGTCGAGCGCAACGGCAAGGACTTCGAGGGCCGGGCCGCCTTCTGGTCCGGGCTGCTCCAGCGGTTCCCGAGCCGCCGGATCCTCGAGGTCGGCGCCGCCCACGGCGAGAACCTCCGTCACCTCCGCGAGCACGTCGCCCCTGAGGACATCTGGGGCCTGGACCTGAACCGGGCGGCGCTGGACGCCATCCCCCAGGTCGCACCGGGCACGAACGCGGCGTGGGGACGGGCCCGCGAGCTGCCGTTCCGCGACGGGTTCTTCGACCTCACGTTCACCGTCGGCCTCCTCATCCACCAGCCCGACGACACCCTCCCGCTGGTCATGGCCGAGCTCGTGCGCACGTCCCGCCGGTGGGTCCTCTGCGGCGAGTACCACGCCGACGAGCGCACCGACGTGAACTACCGCGGTCAGGAGGGCGTCCTGGTGAAGCGGGACTACGGCGGGCTGTACCAGCAGCTGTTCCCCGATCTGGTGCTCCGCGAAGAGGGCTTCCTCACCATGGAGGAGCACGGGTTCGACCGGGTCACGTACCAGGTGTTCGAACGGATCTGAGACCCGTCAGGGCTCCAGCGCGTCGGCGGTGACCGCGGTGCCCCGGGTCACCGCCAGGCGGAGCCGGCGGCCGATCACGTCGCCCACCTGGTCGGGCGGCAGCCCTCCAGCTGGCCGCAGCGACGCCACCGCCGACGCCGCCGCGCGCGACGCCCTGGTGCGCGCGCGCAGCG
>CALANQ010000399.1 GCA_937926025.1 uncultured Acidimicrobiales bacterium | reverse complement strand
GAAGAGGCGGCCGACCGCCTCGGGGAGGAGGGCACCGCGGCGCAGCGGTCTGCTGGGCGTCAGGTCACCGCCGGGTTCGTCGTGATCTTCCTGCTTGCGCTGTTCGGGGGCCGGCTCGGCGTGCCGCCCGTCGTCCTCATCGCCGGCGGCGCCGTCGCCGTGGCCGCCTTCAACGCCGTGTTCCGCCGCCGCATCGGTGCCGCCGCCCGCCGGAACCTGGAGCTGGATGCGGCCGACCAGCCCTTCGCCGTCGACATCGCCGCGGCCGTGGTGGCCTGGCACCATCCGGCCCAGCCGGCACCGCCGTTCGTCCGCCACGTGCCCGCCACCGCCACCTGAGGGCCACGGCCACCTGACGGCCACCGCCACCGGGCCGGTCGGGGTGGCAGGCTCGTCCCATGCTGCGCCCCGCAACCGCCGACGACGCCGACTTCCTGTGGGCGATGCTCGCCTTCGCGGCGTCGCCCGACGACCCGCGGCCGGCTGCCGAGCTCCAAGCGGTGCCAGAGCTGGGCCGCTACGCGGCCGGGTGGGGCCGGGACGGCGACGTCGGCCTGGTCGCGGTCGATGACGCCACCGGGGAGCTCCTGGGCGCCGGCTGGTACCGGACCTTCACGGCGGCGGAGCCGGGCTACGGGTTCGTCGACGAGGCCACCCCGGAGATCGCCATCGCCTGCACGGCGGCGGCGCGGGGGCGGGGCCTGGGCCACCGGATCATCGCCGGCCTCCTCGCCCGGGCCCACGCCGACGGGCTGGCCCGGCTGTGCCTCAGCGTCCACGTCACCAACGCGGTCGGGCAGCGGGTGTACGAGGACGAGGGCTTCGTGGCCGTCGGGCGCGACGACGAGGGTCAGCACATCACGATGGTGGCCCCCACCCGCCCCGAGCCGCCCGCGGACCAGGCGGTCACGGTCCGCTCCGTGCCACCCGGGGCGCTCGACCGCGCCGCGCTGCCACCCAGCGAGTGGGGGACGGTGGTGGCCCGGCTTGGCCAGCTGCTCGACCTCGACGACCTCCCGTCGCTGGTGGCGGAGATCGGCGATCGCCCCGCCGGCCTCCTCACGTGGCGCCACGACCCGGCCACCGGTGAGGTGGAGGTGGTCGGCATCGAGGCGTGGATCCGTGACCGGGGCGTCGGCGCGGCGCTCCTGCGGGCGGTGCGCACCGAGGCCCGAGCCCTCGGGGCGGAGCGCCTCTGGCTCATCACCAACAACGACAACCTGGACGCCCTGCGCTTCTACCAGCGGCGAGGCTGGCAGCTCGCCCGGATCCACCCCGGCGAGGCCGACCGGTCACGGGAGCGGAAGCCGAGCATCCCCATCGTGGGCGACCACGGCATCCCGGTCCACCACGAGGTCGAGCTGGAGCTCCGGCTGCCCTGACCCGGGCGCGCCGATGGCGCACACCCGACCGCCGCTCGAGCGGGTGTGCGCCAGCCGTGCTGCCCGGAGGCAGGCGGGATCAGCCCTCGGTGAGGACCACGACCGTCAGGCCGGCGTCGTTGCGGACCTCGATCGAGCCGTCGGCGCCCATCTTGGCGCCGAGGCCCTGGAGGTAGGCCTGGAACTCGGCTTCGATCTGCTCGGACGAGGCACCGGTCAGGTCGTCGAGCGGCGACGGGTCGGCGTCGGGGGCCTCGACGGTGAGCCCGGCCAGGCCGCCCTCGCCAGCGCTTCCCGTATCGGCGAGGCCGACCATGCTGAACCCGTGGCCGTCCTCGCCGGCACGGTCGAACGAGCGGAGGAGCAGGCGGCCCTGCTCGTCGCGCTCGACCGGCAGGGTCTCGCGGCGGGCGTCGATGCCGGCGGCCTGCAGCTCGGCCACCACCGCATCGGGGTCGGCGTCGACGTCGGCGATGGTGACCTTGGTCCACCCCGGAGCGGCCTGCTCGATGCTGACGGCGTGCGCGGTCTGGACCGAGGCCGGCCCGGAGCGGGGGCCGCCACCGATGGCGGCCGCCGCGAACAGCCCCACCCCCAGGGCGGTGGCGGCGACCACCCCGCCCAGCAGGCGGCGGCGACCCCGGTGGGCCGTGGGCGCCCGGCGGGCGGCGACGTCGGCCGCCGCCTCCACGGTGAGGAACGTGCGGAGCTGGTCGATCCGCTGGTGGTCGAGGGTCGGTTCGATCGTGGTGGGCTGGTCCATGGTCAGGGCTCCTTCAGGGTGAGCACGCCTGCGGCGGGCGGTGCTGGCGGTGCGGCGGAGGGGGCGGGTGCGGGCGGCTCGGTCGGCGCCGCGGGCAGCCGGTCGGGGTCGAGCCGGGCCCGGGCCCGGGAGAGGCGGGACTTCACCGTCCCGACGGTGGTGCCGAGCGCCACGGCGATCTCGGCGTGCGACAGGCCCTCCCACACGGAGAGGGCCAGGACCTCGCGGTCTCGCCGGGGCAGCGCCCGGATCTGGGCCAGCACCTCCCGGGCGTCGGCCGCCGCTTCGGCCTGGCGCTCCACCAGCGCCGCCGACGGCGCCGGCAGCTGGGCGAGGCGGTCCAGGGCGGCCTGGTGGCGACGGCGGCTGCGGTGCTGGTGCCGCAGCACGTTCCCGGCCACCCCGTAGAGCCAGGGGAGGGCGGAGGGCTGGGCCAGGTCGATCTCGGACCGCTGCCGCCAGGCCTCGAGGAACGCCAGGGCCACGATGTCCTCGGCCAGGTGCGGGTCGCCGGTGCGGCGCAGCACGTACCCGTGGATCCGGGCGCCGTGGCGCTCGAAGAGCAGCCCGAACGCGTCGGCGTCGTCGTGGCGGATCCGGTGCCACAGCTCGACGTCGTCGGGTTCGGTCATGGGTTCGCTCCTCGCCGGCGGGTGGATGCCCCTCTATGCCCGAACCCGCCGTGGGGTTCCATCTTCTCCGAGGTGTCCGGCGCCTGCCCCGTGCTGCGAGCGATCTCGGCTCATGATCCGGGAGCGATCGGCCGACGAGGAGGGGATGGTCGACGTCGTCAGCGATCCCCCCGGCGCGGCTCGGCCGCCGTTCCCGCAGCCGGGCGCCACCCGGGTGGTGACGGGTCGGCGGCGCACCCGCGGGCAGAAGCGGGCCGAAGCCGTGCTGACCCCCGACGCCCCGTGCCACCCGGTCCTGCTGCGGGCGGCCATCGTCGGCAAGGCCCGCATGCCGCGGGCGGCGTTGGAGGTGCGGGCCCCGAACGGCGAGGTGATCGGCCACGTCGCCCTGCCGAACACGTCCGAGGCGTTCGACCTCCAGCAGCGGTTCTGGATGGTCGGGGAGGCCGTGCCCGGCTCCGTGGTGGCGTTCGTCTCGGAGCACCGGACCCAGGTCATCCTCCCGGGCAGCCGGCTGCGGACGGGTCCGGCCGTCGGCCAGGAGTGGTCCGGCCTCGCCTGCCGCATGCTCGGCTGGGAGCGTCCGGCCCAGCCCGCTGTGGCCCCCGGTGGGTTCCAGGCGGTCTTCTCCAACGAGCGGCGGTCGGTCGACGGCCCCGAGTTCGCGCAAGCCGTCCAGCGCTTCCGCACCGCCGCGGTGACCATCCCGATGGTGTTCTTCGGGATCTGCTTCCCGTACCTGTTCGTGATCCCGTTCCTGGCCCAGCGGGGCTACTCCATGGTGAGCCTGCTGGCCCTGCCGGTGGTCGGCGGCGGGCTGATGACCCTGTGGTCGGCCCACTGCCGCAAGGAGGTCGGCGTCGTCGCCGATCAGATCGAGGCCGGTGCCGCCCAGTGGGACAAGGAGATCGCCTTCACCCAGTCGTACTGGGCCTCGATGCGCCGCCCGTCCGAGCCCTGGACCGGGCCCCTCCCCGACGCCGCCCGCTGACCCACGCAGCCCGGCTGCGTGCAGCAGTCCGGCCTGAGCCCGGGTTCCCGCACACCCCCGGACACGGGCCTCCGGCTGCGTGCAGCAGTCCGGCCTGAGCCCGGGTTTTCGCACACCCGGCTCGGGCTCAGCAGATGGCGGCGATGACCTCGGCGAAGGCGGCGGTGTGGGCGTCGACGTCGGCCCTGGTGGTGCTGGGGGCCATGAGCGCCATGTTGTGGAACGGGGTGATGAGGATGCCCCGGTTGGCCAGGGCGACGTGCAGGTACTCCTCCACCTCGTCGTCGTGGGCGGCGGCGGACTCGGTGCCGGTGCGGGGCGCGGGCCGGGCGAAGCGGTACTCGGAGCGGGCGCCCAGCTGGGTCACCGTCCACGGCAGGTCGTGGCGGTCCAGCGTGGCCTGCACGCCCTCGGTGAACGCGGTGGCGAGGTCGATCATCGCGACGAACGCGTCGTCGGTGAGCACCTCGCCGAGGGTGGCCCGGGCGGCGGCCAGCGACAGGGCGTTGCCGGCCAGGGTTCCGCCCACGCCGCCCACGTCCACGATGTCGGCATCGCCGCCCACCACCGCATCGTGCAGGCGGTGGGCCACGTCGGGCGACAGCCCGTAGGCGCCGATCGGGATGCCGCCGGCGAAGGACTTGCCGAGCGTCACGATGTCGGGCCGCAGCCCCCACGCCTGGGTGCACCCGCCCGGCCCGGCCGAGAGCGTGTGGGTCTCGTCGATGAGCAGCAGCGTGCCGGTGCGGTCGCAGATCTCCCGCAGGCCGTCGAGGAACCCGGGCTCGGGCAGGACGATGCCGATGTTGGTCAGCGCCGGCTCGGTGATGAGCACGGCCACGTCGCCTGGGGCCAGCGCCGCCTCCACCGAGCTCAGGTCGTTCCACTCCACGGCCCGGGTGGTCTGCGACGGGGGGACGGCGGGCCCGACGTTGCCCTCGCGGGCGACGGTGGTGCCGTCGGCCGCCCGCACGGCGAAGGTCTCGTCGACGGTGCCGTGGTAGCTGTACGCGAAGCAGGCCACCATCGGGCGGCCGGTCACCAGCCGGGCGAGGCGCAGCGCCCACCGGTTGGCGTCGGTGGCGGACAGGGCGAACGACCAGTGGGGCACGCCGAAGCGCCGGGTCAGCTCACCCGCCACCCAGGCCGCATCGGTGGTGGGGAGCATGGCGGTGATGCCGCCCACCTCGGCCACCTGGCGCTGGACGGCGGCGATGGTCGGGGCGGGGGAGT
>CALANQ010000398.1 GCA_937926025.1 uncultured Acidimicrobiales bacterium | reverse complement strand
GGAGATTCGATGAACTTGTCGAGCCGGTACGAGCGGGCATTTATGGCCATGCCGGCGTGGGCATCCTTCCTGATAGCTGCGTGCATCTCGGCGAGTGCTATCACCATCATCGCCCTCGTCGTGTTGGGGTTGACTGGTTTGAAGTACTGGCCACCCCTCGTACTAGTAATCTGGCCAGCATTCCTCATCTATTATCGCACCACCACACACGCATCTTTCAGAGACAAGCCGGTCCGGCCCAGCCGACACTCTGATTGAAGTGGCCCGACGGGGGTCGTTGATCCGTAGGGGTCGCGATGGCAACCTGCACCTCCGCCGGTCAACTCGTGTGGCAGGTGCTGAACCGCGTCCGCTCGCTCAGCCGTGGCGGGGTACCACAGCGCTTTCGGTGGTGGTGGCGAGGGCGCTGGTCAGTTGGTCCAAGGGGGCAATATCGGACCCATTCACACATGGTTGCCGCACGTCCGAGCGCATCGCCGGAGCCAGATCAGTCGAGGGCGAGGGTCTGGATCTGGTGGGGGCGGAGGGCCAGCGAGCCGGTGAAGGCTTCGCCGGTCTCGGTGCCCATCAGGTCGGTGAGCTGGCCGGTGCGGCCGGTGACGGTGACGGTGGCGGGCTCGTCGGTGGTGTTGACGACGCGGAGCTCGATGCGGCCGTCGGGGCGGCGGGTGAGGGCGGTGACCTCGGCGCCGTCGACCTGGAGCGCCGACGCTGACGCATCCGGGTCGCCCAGGCCGTCCTTGCCGGGGAAGCGGGCGGTGAGGATCGGGGTGAACGCCTCGTCGGCCACGGCGTAGGGGTCGCGGCCGCCCACGTGCAGCACGAGGTCGGCCTGGTGGGGGCCGATCATCTGGGCGTCCGGGGTCGGCGTGGGCGGGCCGGCCGGCAGGGCGCGCATGGCCATGGGGCCGGCGGAGATGAGGCCGACGCAGCGCAACAGGGTGACGGCCATCGACGTGGCCCGGGCGTCATCGCCCTCGCCCTCCACGTCGACCAGCTCGTACTCGCAGAGGCCGTCGTGGGCCACGGTGAGGCCGCCGGCGGACACGAAGCGGCGCGACGGGAACGTGGGCAGGCCGACCTCGTTGGGGCCGCCCTCGGCGGTGAGGCCGCGGGTGACGGTGCCGAAGGCGCATTCGGCCACGGACCCGGCGGCCGGCTCCGGCAGCGGGAACCAGGCCCGCACCCGGTGGTCGGTGGACGGGTTGTCGAACCGGACGGTCACCCGCACCAGGTCCTCGCCGGCCCGCAGCTCGACGGTGGTGTACACGAACACGTCGATGGGGCCGACCCGGCGGCCGCCGTCGATGCGGGTGGGCCAGCGGTAGCGGCGGGTGATCTCGATGCGGCCCCGGACGGGGCCGGCCTCGGTGACCAGCACGTCGACGTCCTGGGGGCGCTCGATGGCGCCGTCGAACGCGGGCGGCGACCAGTTGTAGGTGTCGCCCTCGTCGCCGTCATCGACGATCTTGCCCATGCCGGCGATGCCGTTGAGGCTGAAGGTGCCGTCGCTCTGGTCCGGGATGATGGTGACCAGGCCGTTGGTGATGCCCTGGCCGGTGCTGCGCACGGCGTGATCGCCGAGGTCGGCGGGGGACAGGCCCCGCCACCCGAAGCCGGGGACCGGCTCGGTGCGCAGCAGCACCTCCTGGGTGGCCCGGGACCGGGCGATGTCCAGGTGGACGACGCCCTCGGGGTCGGCCTCGGCCAGCGCCTCCAGCTGCAGCCGCAGGGCGGTCATGTCCTGGAGCTTGGGTCCGCTGTCGGCCTGGAAGGTGGCCACGACGGTGCCGTCGGCCTGCTCCTCCACCACGGCGCTGCTGATCTTCGGGTCGTCGATGATGAGCCGCTGCACCACCGGCACGGCGGTGGTGCGGGTGATGGTGGTGGTGCGGTCGACGGCGTCGCGCACCGACAGCTGCTGGGTGTGGGGCGGGGCCACGTCGCCGGTGATGATGGCGGTGACCATGCCGGCCCGCTCCCGGCTGGTGGGGTTGACGGCGACGGCCGGCTGCTGGGACTCGGCCAGCACCCGGATGAGCGCCCGCTCGGCGATGGCCTCGGCCACCCGGGTGGACTCGGCGTAGCGGTGCAGGACCGCGTCGTTCACCTCGTCGGCGGAGCAGCCGCAGATGGAGTCGTGGGCGGCGTTGCGGATGACGTCACGCCAGGCGTACGCCAGGAACGCCTCCGGGTAGGCGTCGGCGGGCTGCCAGCACGTGGCCAGCGGCTCGGCCACCCGCTCCAGCCAGCGCTCGGCCCGGGCGGCGGCCTGCTTCACGTCCACCCGGCACGAGGCCACGCCCATCAGCAGGTTGGAGCGGGCGCCGGAGCGGAGCTCGCCCTTCCAGGTGGGCAGGTCGTCGCGAGGCATGCCAGCGATGTGCTCCGCCAGGGACGTGACCACGATGCGGTACTCGTCGGACGCCTCGTTGGCCTCGGCGACCACCCGGCCCAGGTGCGGCTGCGGCAGCAGGTGGTCCGTGCCGTTCATCCAGAGGATCGAGTCGCCCACCT
>CALANQ010000397.1 GCA_937926025.1 uncultured Acidimicrobiales bacterium | reverse complement strand
GGCTCTTGTGAAGGTCCAGCTCCGGAACCCGACGCGCACCATCGACGTGCCCGGCCCCATCAGCATCGTCGCGCTCCTGCAGCGCCTCGACCTGAACCGCGAGACGGTGCTGGTCATCCGCGGCGGCACCCTGGTCCCCGGCGACGCCATGCTCGACGACGCCGACGAGATCGAGATCCGCCCGGTCATCTCCGGGGGTGCCTCGTGAAGTGCCGAGTCTGCCGCGAGCCGGCGGTCATCGACATCCGGCGCCACAACGCCAACTTCTGCGCGGACCACTTCCTGCGGCTCTGCCGGGACCAGGTGGCCCGTGCCATCAAGGACTTCGACATGGTCCAGCCCGGCGACCGGCTCCTCGTCGCCGTGTCGGGCGGCAAGGACAGCCTGGCTGTCTGGGACATCCTGCGGGACCTCGGCTACGAGGCCGACGGCCTCTACATCGGCCTCGGCATCGGCGACTACAGCGAGGAGTCCGGTCGCGTCCCCCGGGCGTTCGCGGACCAGCGGGGCTGGCCGCTCCAGGTCATCGACCTCCGCGAGTCGTACGACTACGACGTCCCCACGGCGGCCAAGGTCACCAAGCGGGTGCCGTGCTCGGCGTGCGGCATGTCCAAGCGCCACCTGTTCGACAAGGCCGCCATCGACGGCGGCTACGACGCCGTGGTCACCGGCCACAACCTCGACGACGAGGCCGCCGTGCTGTTCGGCAACACCCTCCGCTGGCAGACCGACTACCTGGCCCGCCAGGTCCCGGTCCTGCCCGCCCGCCAGGGGTTCCCGCGCAAGGTGAAGCCGCTGGTCCGCTTGGGCGAGCGGGAGATGGCGGCATACTGCGTGCTGCGGGGCATCGACTACATCGTCGAGGAGTGCCCGATGGCGGCCGGCAACAAGCACCTCGGGTACAAGGAAGCGCTCAACGCCATCGAGGCCCAGTCGCCGGGAAGCAAGCAGGCGTTCTACTTCGGCTTCCTGGACCGTGCCCAGGCCCACTTCGCCGAGGCCGCCCCCACGCCCGAGCGCAGCGATGCCGCCGAGCTCACCACCTGTTCGTCCTGCGGCGGCCCCAGCAGCGGCGAGATCTGCGCCTTCTGCTTCCTGGTCCAGCGCACCGCCGGCGCCCAGCCCGTCGCCCTCACCGTGAAGGGGTCCTCGTGACCGAGTCCGTCCTGCCCGATCGATCGCTGCGCGCCGGCGAGCGGGTGCTGCTCATCGACCGCAAGAAGCGGCGCTACCTCGTCACGCTCGAGGTCGACGCCGAGTTCCACACCCATTCCGGCTTCATCCCGCACAACGACATCATCGGGGCGGGGGAGGGCGCCGCCCTCCGCACCACCCGGGGTGCCACGTTCTCGGTCTTCCGGCCCACGCTGTCGGACTTCGTCCTGAAGATGCCCCGCGGCGCGCAGGTCATCTACCCGAAGGACCTCGGCGCCATCTTGATGCAGGCCGACATCTTCCCCGGCGCCCGGGTCCTGGAGTCCGGTGTCGGCTCCGGCGCCCTGTCGATGACCCTGCTGCGCGCCGGCGCCGTGGTCACGGGGTACGAGATCCGTGAGGACTTCGCCGCTCGGGCCATGAAGAACGTGGAGTCGTACTGCTCGCCCGAGATGATGGCCAACTACTCGGTCGAGGTCCGCGACTGCTACGAGGGCATCGACGAACTGGCCTTCGACCGCATCATCCTGGACCTGCCCGAGCCCTGGCAGGTGGTGCCCCACGCGGAGAAGGCCCTGCGCCCGGGCGGCATCCTCGTGGCCTACACGCCGGCCATCACCCAGGCCGTGCAGCTGCGCGAGCGGCTGGTGGACAGCGGCTTCGAGCTGGCCGAGACCATGGAGGTCCTGCACCGGGGCTGGAACATCGACGGCATGTCGGTGCGCCCGGACCACCGCATGGTGGCCCACACCGGGTTCCTCACCAACGCCCGGCTGCTCCCCAGCGCCTGAACGCGACGAAGGGGCCCCGGAGGGCCCCTTCGTACCGATCGTTCCCGGGAGGTGTCCCGGTGCGCCCGTCAGGGCTGCAGGATCAGAGCTCGATGAAGATGCACTCGCCGGGGCACTCCTCGGCGGACTCGATCGTGGCCTCTTCCTGGCCGGCCGGCACGACGGCCAGACCCTCGGGGCCACCCGGGTCGGAGAAGATCTTGGAACCTTCCTTGACGTAGGCGAGGCCGTCGTCGAGGAGCGTGAACACGTCGGGCGCGATCTCTTCGCAGAGTCCGTCGCCGGTGCAGAGATCCTGGTCGATCCAGACCTTCATGTGGTTTGCCTCTCTCGTCAGATGGAGCCGCCACGTCAGCGGTCTCCCTGGCCTTTCGGAGCGTAGCGGACGGCTCGCGAAACCCGGGAACCCTGGTGACGGGCGTCGGTCACCTTCCCGTCGGCAGGACCGTTCCGGGCCTGAACGTGGCGCGGATGTTTCGCCGGTGTGAAGGTCGGCAACCCTCCGTTGAAGCCGCGACCACGCCGTGTAGCGTCGCCGCGGAGCCTCTGGATCGGTCATCTTCGGCCGATC
>CALANQ010000396.1 GCA_937926025.1 uncultured Acidimicrobiales bacterium | reverse complement strand
CCATGGCCTCGAGCAGCTGCGAGATCGGCATCGAGGAGATGACGTGGGTGGCCGGGTACGTGGTGGTGGTCCCGTCCTTGTGGGTGGCGGTGACCTCGGTGGCCTTGCCGTCGGCGTGGGCGACCTTGGTGACCTTGGTCTCCATGGTGATGGTGGAGCCCTGGTCGACGACCTTCTGGGTGCAGACCTCCCACATCATCCCGGGCCCGTACTTCGGGTACTGGAACTCCTCGATGAGCGAGGTGATGTCCTTCTGGTTCCGCTTCGGCATCAGGGCGTTGACGATGGCGTTGCCGAGCGACAGGCCCTTCACCCGCTGGGCGGCCCAGTCGGCCGGCATCTTGTTGACCGGCAGGCCCCACAGCTTCTCGGTGTAGGTCTTGAAGAAGGTGCGGTAGAGGCGCCAGCCGAAGCGGGCCACCAGCCAGCCCTCGTAGTTGGTCTGGTCCTTGGGCGGGCGGACCTGCGCCCAGGCGTAGGAGCAGACGCAGAGGAACGCTTCGATCAGGCCCAGGTTCTTCAGGGCGTTGGTGGCCTTCAGCGGGTAGTCGAAGTACTTCCCGTTGTAGAAGATGCGGCTCTTGCGGGGCCGCATCAGGAAGTCCTCGTCGGGGAGGATCTCGTGCCAGAGGTCCTCGACGGGCTGCACCTTGGTGAAGAAGCGGTGGCCGCCGATGTCGAAGCGCCACCCGTCGCGCTGGGCCGTGCGGGAGATGCCGCCGACCATGTCGTCGGCCTCGATGATGGTGGAGGCGATCCCGTGCTTGTGGAACTGGAAGGCAGCGGTGAGGCCAGCAGGCCCCGCCCCGATGACGACGACCTCCTCCTGCGATGGCGTGGAGGTCGTGTCGGCAGCAGCGTCGGACATGGAGGAGGAACCGTCCTGGAGGGTGGGCGTGGAAGAATCGATGCGTGATCTCGTCGACTGCGGCCACCACGTGGCGCCACGCCCGGGTCGGGACGGGAGCTCGGTGACCACGGCCGTGCTGGCACGCGACGGCTCCGAAACTACTCGTCGGGCTCCGTCGCGGGTGCATTTCGGCGGCTTCGAGGTCCTGCGCGCCGTCGCCGCCCTGATGGTGGTGATCCACCACGCCGGTTCCTACGCCGGTCCGGCCCGCACCGGGTCGCTCTACGACCTGACCGCGGTCATGGACAGCGGTGTCGCGGTGTTCTTCGTCCTCTCGGGGTTCCTCATCTACCGGCCGTTCGTGGCGGCGCAGGTCGAGGGGCGCCCGGCCCAGCGGACCGCGTCGTTCTGGTGGCGCCGGATCCTGCGCATCGTGCCGGCGTACTGGGTCGCGCTCAGCTTCTTCTGGGCCCTCGGCGCCTTCGAGCTGGGCTCGGACTGGTGGCGCTACTACCTGTTCCTCCAGATCTACTCGCCGACCACCGTCCTGGGGGGCGTGGTGCAGGCCTGGAGCCTGTGCACGGAGATGACCTTCTACCTGGTCATCCCGCTGTGGGCGATGGCGCTGGCGGCGCTGGTCAAGCGGGGCCGCACGCCGGGCCAGACCGCTGCCCTGCACCTGGCCGGGTGCGCCCTGCTCTGGCTGGGGGGCACGGCGTCGCGCGTGGCCATCGAGGCTTGGGCGCCGTCGAAGCGGGGGATCGCCTTCGACTGGCTGCCCACCAACCTCGACCTGTTCGCCACCGGCATGGCCCTTGCGGTGCTGTCGGTGTGGGCGGCCCATGACGACCGGCTCAAGGCCCGGCTCGACCGCTTGGGCGCCCGGGTGGAGCCGTGGTGGCTGGCGGCCTTCGCGCTGTTCCTCTGGTACGCCTACCAGGTGGGTCCGGCGGACTTCGTCACCGGCTACTCGGGCTGGTTCTGGCACCGCCGCCAGATCTCCCTGGCGGTCTTCACCCTGCTGCTGATGTTCCCGGCGGTCTTCGGGCCGCAGGACCGCACCTGGGTGCGCACGGCGTGGTCGTGGAAGCCGCTGGTGTGGCTGGGCACGGTGTCCTACGGGATCTACCTCTGGCACTTCGACTGGTTGAAGCGGTCCATCGCGAGCCTGGGCGGCCTGGGTCAGCCGGCGTGGCCGGGCTGGGTCCACACGCCGCCCGGCGACAGCAGCTTCTGGTACCTGGTGGTGGTCGGCGTCGGGGCCGGCGTCCTCTTCGCCGCCGTCAGCTGGTACCTGCTGGAGGAGCCGCTCCAGCGGTTCAAGGACGGGCTGCGGCTACGGCGCCGGCCGGGTGCCTTGGGCACCGTCGGGGCGCGGCAGTAGCGTCGCCCGCCGTGTCCGTTCCATCGTCTTCCGAGCAGGCTGCGGCGGCCGTCGAACCCGACGACACCGATCCGTTGGCCTGGGGGAGCTGGACCCGCGCCTTCCACGTGCTCATCGTCGGTGCCCTCCTGGCGGGCATCGCGCTGCGCTTCGTCACGAAATCGCCCCTGTGGCTGGACGAGTCCCTCAGCGTCAACATCGCCCGCCTGCCCCTGGGCGACATCACCGAGGCGCTGCGCCACGATGGCCACCCGCCGCTGTACTACGTGCTGCTCCACGGCTGGATGTCCCTGTTCGGCGAGAGCAACGAAGCGGTGCGGGCGCTCTCGGGCGTGTTCTCGCTGGCTGCGCTGCCGCTGTTCTGGATCGCCGGCAACCGCCTGGGCGGCCGCCGGGTCGCCTGGCTGACCCTCGCCGTGGTCGCCGTCTCGCCCTACGCCCTCCGCTACGCCACCGAGACCCGGATGTACTCGCTGGTGATGCTGCTGGCCCTGGCGGGCTGGCTGCTGCTCGACGACGCCCTCCGCCGCCCCACGCTGGCCCGCCTCGCCGGGATCTCCGTCGTGGTGGCCCTGCTGCTGTGGACCCACTACTGGGCGATGTGGCTGCTGGCCGTCGTGGGCGTGGCGCTCATCGTGCACGTCGTGCGGGCCCGCCGGGCGGGCCGCGACGACGACCTGCGGGCCACGTTCAAGGTCATGGGCGCCATGGTCGTCGGCGGCCTCCTCTTCCTGCCGTGGATCAGCGTGCTGCTGTACCAGGGCGCCCACACGGGCACGCCGTGGGCCCGGCCGGTGCGCCCCACCGAGATGCTCACCTTCACCGTGGCGGACCTGGGTGGCGGCGGCCAGGCCGAGGCGCTCGTCCTGGGGTGGTTCGTGGCCCTGCTGGCGCTCACCGGCCTGACGGGCATCGGTCTCGGCGGGAGCAAGGTGGAGGTCGACCTGGCCACGCGCCCCAAGGCCCGGCCCTTCGCCATCGCCATCATCGGCACGGTGATCCTGGCGTGCGCCATCGGCTACCTGACCGGCGCCACCTACGCCAGCCGCTACGCCTCCGTCTTCATCCCGTTCGTGGTGCTGCTCGCGGCGCTGGGCCTGGCCCAGCTGTCGCGCATTCCGCTCCTGGTCGGGCTGCTGGTCCTGTTCGGCCTGGGCGCCATCGGCGGGTACCGGAACATCACCGTGCCCCGGTCCGACGCCGAGCACTCGGCCGACGCCATCGTGGCCCGGGCCGATGACGATGCCCTGGTGGTCTACTGCCCGGACCAGCTGGGCCCCTCGACGTCGCGCATCCTGGGCGACCGCTTCGACCAGGTCACCTATCCGCGCTTCGAGTCGCCGCAGCTCATCGACTGGACGGACTACAAGGAGCGCCTCGACGAGGCCGACGTCGACGACTTCGCCGCTCAGCTGCTGGAGCGGGCCGGCGACCGCCAGATCTTCCTGGTGTACAGCACCAACTACATCACCCACGAGGAGACGTGCCCGGCGCTGTTCAACGCCATCGGCGCCCAGCGTCCGCCCGAGATCCTCACCGACACCACCGAGGCCTGGGAGCCGTCGGCGGTGGTGCTGTTCGCCCAGCCCGAGGGCTGACCGGGTCAGTCTTTGCTGGCCACCGCGTTGGGGGTCACGTTCATCTTCGGCACGTAGTCCACCGCCACGTCGCGGGCCTCGCCGGCCTGGGCGGCGCGCAGCTCGGAGCGGCACGAGGTGCACGGCCCGTAGTACGCCTCGGTGACCTCGCCGCGACAGCGCGGGCAGGGGAACGACTGGGTCTCGGGCACCGGCTCGGCGAGGGACATGGCGGCCAGGCTACGCCGACCGGAGGTCCGCCACCGGTGCCATCGCGGCGGGGACCGCCGGGTCCAGGCGGCGGATGGCGATGATCTCCGAGGTGCGGAAGCTCGCCATGCGGGTGCTCCACGTGTCGACCACCTGCCGGTCCGAGCCGGTGCGGAAGAACGTGGTCATCTGGCCTTCCTGCTGGTAGGCGTCGACGTCGTCGATCTCCTCGGTGCTGCGGTCCTTGAGGGTGACGCGGTAGCTGGACACGGTGACCTCCTTCGGGGGCGCTGGGGTCAACGTACGACGGCTGCCGTGTGGGGAGGAAGGGGAGCAACCCTGTGGATTCGGGAAGTTATCCACAGATCGGGGGCCCGCTACTGGTCGCGGATGTCGCGTGGCGCGTAGCGGGGGCCGTGGCGCGGGGCGGAGATGCCGGCCGCGCCGATGAGGCGGATCACCCGGCCGCGGTGGCCGGCGAACGGCTCGAGCACCTCGAGCATGGCGTCGTCGCTGTCGACGGCCTCGCCGGTGAGCGCGAACGTCACGATCGACGGCAGGTGCACGTCGCCCACGGGCACCGCATCGGCGTCGCCGAGGGCGCTGAGGGCCACCTCGGCGGCGCTCCAGGGGCCGACGCCGGCGAGGCTGGTGAGCCGCTCGCGCGCCTCGGTGGGCGGCAGCAGCGCCAGCGCCTCCAGCCGGCGGGCCGAGGCCGCGACGCGCCGCACCGTGTCGGCTCGGGCCCGCTCGACCCCGATGACGTGGAGGTCGTAGTAGGGGATGTTGGCCAGGACCTCCGGGTCCGTGGGCAGCATCAGATCGCCCAGCCCGGGGGCCGGTTCGCTCCAGCGCGCCACCACCTGGGCCTGGGCCCGGCGTGCCTCGAAGGTGGTGACCCGCTGCTCCAGCACCACGTTGACCAGCGTCTCGGTGACCGCCCCGGATCGGGGGATCCGCACCGCCGAGAAGTCCCGCCAGAGGCGAGCCACCAGCGGGTGCTGCGGGTCGAAGCCGGTGGCGTCGTCGTGGCAGCCGATGAGGCTGGGCACGGCGTCGAGCGCGGCCTCGGCGCCGTCGCCCCAGGCCGTGGCCTCGACCTGGTCGCCGTGCGACACGAGGCGCAGCGTGACCGGACCCGCCGGGCTGCGCGACGCCCGCCACACGCCGGAGTCGTCGAAACGGCACGTGGGATCGTGCTGGCCCCGCCGGATCCCGTGGAAGGTCCGGTGGAGGTCGATGGGGAAGGGGAGGTCGACGGTGCGCTGCTGCATGGCGGGGGGAGGCGCCTGGCGAACACGTGTTCCGCCGGGGGCACGACCGTAGCGGTCGTCAGCCCCTGTCCGCCACCTGCTCGCGAGCCCAGGCGTAGTCGGGCTTCCCGGAGGGCGATCGGGAGATGCGCTCCACCAGGACCAGGTCCTTCGGCAGCTTGTAGCGGGCCAGGTGGGCGGCGCCGACC
>CALANQ010000395.1 GCA_937926025.1 uncultured Acidimicrobiales bacterium | reverse complement strand
CGAGTTTCCGATGTCCTGACACAGGGTTTCCTATGTCCTGGGACAGCACACCTTCATCCGCTCCATTCCTCGGCTGAGGTTCCCCACTCCCCCTCGGCCCGGCGAACTCGCCTGGCCCCATCGGCGGGTGACCGGCGCCCGACCAGGCCGCCCCGGAGCGCTCCGCCCCGGCGGAAAATCTGGGAGAAACTGCTCAAGTCCGGCGGGTGGGCTGCCGATCGGTCCATCGGGGGCCGACTGCGGGAGAACGAACGGCCATGAGCGGTGCAACTCGTCGGGGGGGGCTGAGAGGCCGCCTGCTCGCCCTCGTCCTGATCCCCACCATGGTGGCGGCCTCGTTCGCCGGCGTCGCCGCCGTGGAGAAGCGCCAGGCGGCCGAGGTGGCCGATGACGTCCACGCCGAGGTCGGCGGCCTCCTCGCCCTGGTGGACATCCGCACGGCGATGATGTCCGCCCGCATCCCCGTCGAGGTGCAGGTGCGGTCATCGGCCCTCGGCCTCGACCCCGATGCGGTGCTCGACCTGCTGGACCTCGACGGCCAGCGGTTCGGCGACCTGGCCGACGTGCAGGCCAAGCTGCGAGCGATGCCGACACGCATCCGCCCGTTCGAGCCCGAAGCGCTCGATGACCTCCGGGATCAGATCCGCAGCGGCGCCGGACCTGAGACCATCGCCCGCTTCACGGAGCTGGAGCAGCAGACCGACGACACCTGGACCGACGAGCTGAGCGTGGTGCAGCGCCAGACCGAGTCGCTCGGCCACCCGCAGCTGGGCGAGCTGCTCCGGGACCTCGACCGGACCGCTCGGGCCGCGTCGGCCATGGCGTCGACGGTCACCGGCCTGGCCGACTACTGGTTCGCCAACCTGCAGGGCGAGGAGCAGGCGCAGGCGGCCCGGGTGCAGCTCGGCATCGCCAACGACCGCTTCGACCGGCTGACCAGCGCGCTGACGCGCAGCCCGCACGCCTCGGTGTCGTCGGCGGCGGTCGGCATCCGCGAGATGAAGACCTCCGGCTCGTTCCAGGTGGCCATCGACGATGCCATCGCCGGCCGCCCGGCGGCCGCCTTCGCCGACGGGGTGGACCTCGGGCTGATGGTCACCACGTTCACCGACAGCTTCGACCTGGTGGAGCCGTCGCTCGCGCTGATGGACGGCCGGGCCTCGGCGCTCGACGCGGCGGTGGCGTCCTTCGCCGACGACGCCTCGCAGGCCGCCTGGTTTACCTTCCTCGGTTCGCTGGCGATGATGGGCGTGCTGCTCGGCCTGTCGCTGGTGGTGGCGGCCACCTTCGAGCAGCCGCTGCGCCGGCTGATCGCCGGGATGCGCCAGGTGGGCGGCGGCGACCTGGCGGTGGAACCGCTGCCCACCGACGGCCCGGTGGAGATCGCCGAGGCGACGGTCGCGTTCAACCACGTCGTCGAGAACCTGCGGATGCTGGAGGAGAAGCTCGATGCGCTCGCGGAGAGCGACTTCGACGATCCGCGCCTCGAGGGCGAGCTCCCCGGCGAGCTGGGCCAGGCGCTGGCCCGCTCGGTCGAGGTGCTCTCCAGCTCCATCTACGACCGCGCTGACCTGCAGGCGAAGCTGGCGCACCAGGCCACCCACGACACCCTCACCGGCATCCCGAACCGCGCCGGCGGGCTCGCAGCCCTCGAGGGCGCCCTGGCCCGCTCCCGGCGCCAGGGCACGTCGCTGGCCGTGGCGTTCCTGGACCTCGACGGGTTCAAGCGGGCCAACGACACCTACGGCCACCAGGTGGGCGACGCCGTGCTGGTGGCGGTGGCGGCCCGCCTCCGCCACCACGCCCGGGCCGGCGACTCCTACGCCCGCCTCGGCGGCGACGAGTTCATCGTGATCGGCGAGAACGTGGGCAGCCCGACGAACGCGCTGGCGTTCGCCACCCGCATCCGCGACGCGATCTGCGAGCCGATCCCCAGCGGCGAGCACCTGGTCAGCATCGGCGTCAGCATCGGCGTGTCGGTGGCGCTGGGGGGCCGGGAATCCCTGGTGGACCTGCTCGCCCACGCAGACCACGCGGCCTACCGGGCGAAGCGGTCGGGCACCGGCGTCGAGCTCTACGACGAGGTGCTCGACGGCCGCCAGGGCTCGGTCCTGGGCCTCCTCGACCCGGCGCCTGCGGACGCGCCCGACGCCGGCGGCGTCGACGTCCGCCCCTGACGAGACCTCACGGGGCGTTCACGGGCGTCTGGCACGCCGGAAACCTGGCCGCAACGTGGCGCCCGTACCTTCTCGCCGACGACGTCGAGGAGGCCGCCGATGGGGTCCACCGCCGAACCGCACGACATCCGCACGTCGCTCATGGAGCCGCTGCGGCCCCACGTGATCGTCCTGTTCGGCGCAACCGGCGACCTGGCGAAGCGCAAGCTCCTCCCCGGGCTGCTGCACCTGAGCCGGGCCGGGCTGGTGCCGGAGTGCCGCATCGTCGCCACCTCCCTGGACGACCTGGACGACGACGGGTTCCGCCGGGTGGCCCGAGCCGCCTGCGACGAGTTCGGTCGGGGTGCGATCACCGACGAGGTCTGGACGGACTTCGCGGGGCGCCTGAGCTACGTCAGCCAGGCCGATGGGTCCGAGGCGCTGGCCAAGGCGGTGACCGTCGCCGAGGACGCGCTGGGCGGCGAGTCCCGCCGCCTCCACTACCTGAGCGTCCCGCCGAAAGCGGCCCGAGCCGTGGTCCAGATGCTGGCCGACGCCGATCTGGTCGCGCGCTCCCGGATCATCATGGAGAAGCCGTTCGGCACCGATCTGGCCAGCTCCCAGGAGCTCAACGCCGCGGTGCACGAGGTGTTCCGGGAGCACCAGGTGTTCCGCATCGACCACTTCCTGGGGAAGGAGGCGGCCCAGAACATCCTGGCGTTCCGGTTCGCCAACGGCCTCTTCGAGCCGATCTGGAACCGGAACCACATCGACCACGTGCAGATCGACGTCCCCGAGACGCTCGGCCTCGACGCCCGCGCCGGCTTCTACGAGTCCACGGGCGCCTACCGCGACATGGTGGTCACCCACCTGTTCCAGGTCCTGGCGTTCATGGCGATGGAACCGCCGACCGCGCTGGAGCCGCTGGCCATCAGCGAGGAGAAGAACAAGGTCTTCCGGTCGATGCTGCCCATCGAGCCGGCCAACGTCGTGCGCGGCCAGTACATCGGCTACCGCGACGAGCCCGGCGTCGGCGGCCACTCCGAGACCGAGACGTTCGTGGCCCTGCGCTGCGAGATCGACAACTGGCGCTGGGCAGGGGTCCCGTTCTTCCTGCGGACCGGCAAGCGGATGGCCGAGGGCGGCCGCATCATCTCCATCGCCTTCCGGGAGCCGCCGAAGAGCATGTTCCCGGCCGGCTCCGGGGTGGGGGCGCAGGGGCCCGACCACCTCACGTTCGACCTGGCCGACGCGTCGAAGCTGTCGCTCTCGTTCTACGGGAAGCGGCCCGGCCCCGGCATGAAGCTCGACAAGCTGAGCCTCCAGTTCGCGCTGCACGAGACCGAGCGGGCGGCCGACGTGCTCGAGGCCTACGAGCGCCTCATCTACGACGCCATGAGCGGCGACCACACGCTGTTCACCACCGCCGAGGGCATCGAGCGGCTCTGGGAGATCTCCATGCCGCTGCTCACCGATCCGCCACCGGTGCGCCCGTACGCGGCCGGCTCCTGGGGGCCGAACGCCATCCACCAGATCATCGCTCCGCACACCTGGCGGCTGCCGTTCGAGCGGGCCTGGCGCGACAAGTAGCTGCGCCGGTCGGGTCAGCCGCCGAGGAGCCCGGCGTCGTCGGTGACGGTGATCTCGCCGGACCCCAGGTCGTAGAGCAGGCCCACCACGTAGGGCGCGTGGCCGGCCGGCGTGGCCAGGCTGTCGAGCGCCCGCAGGGCGGCGACGGTGGCATCGAGGTTGGCGCCGGTGGCGCGCACGGGATCGGCGCCCACGACCTCGGTGAGCCGGTCGGCGACCTCGCCGGTGAGCTCGCCCAGGTGGCCGTCGGGATGGTCGTCGCTCAGGGCGGCCAGCACGGCGCCGCACCCGGTGTGCCCGAGCACCACGACCAGCGACAGGCCGAGCACCCGGACGCCGAACTCGATGCTGCCCAGGGCGACCCCGGCCAGCGACTGGCCAGCGGTGCGGACCGTCAGCAGGTCGCCCACGCCCTGGTCGAGGACCACCTCCGGCGGCACGCGGGAGTCGACGCAGCCCAGGAGCACGGCGACGGGGTGCTGCGCCTCGGTGAGCGCGTCGCGGTCCGATGCCGACAGCACGTGCGACACCGGAGCCCCGGAGGCGAACCGCTGGTTCCCCGCCACCAGCTCCCGCAGGGAGGCGGCCGCGGCGGCTCGGGCTTCTTCGCTGGTGGTGTTGGGCACGGTGGGGCCTTCCGATCGGGGTGCGGGAGCATCATGCCGCCCCCTGCAGGTCGGACGAAAGCCCAGGTTCCACGGCCCCGATCGGGTGCATCGCACCTGGTCAGGCGGTCCTGCCGTCTGCTCGTGCCAGCCGACGGGCACCCTGGTGCCATGGCCGTCCCCCCAGGCCCGCACCCCGGAGCCGGCGCATGACCCGGTTCCGGCCTTCGAGCTTCGGCGTCCGCACGCGCCTGCTCGTCCTCGCGCTGGTGCCGGCGCTGCTCCTCGCGACCATCGGCGGGACGGCGATCGTGCGCCAGAGCCGGGCCGAGCGCACGCTGGCCGACATCCGCGAGGAGGTGGCCGTGCTGTCCCAGCTCACCGAGCTGCGCCGGGCCCTGCTGGGCTCTCGCGCACCGGTCGAGCTGGAGGTGCGCGCTCGGGCGGTCGGCCTGGACCGGGCGGCGGCGGTCCGCCTGCTGGGCATCGGCGATCTCGAGCTGGAGGACCTCGATGACGCGATGGCACGGCTCCAGGCCCTCCCCGAGGAGGCCCGCCCGTTCGAGATCGATCGTCTCGAGTCGCTGCAGCAGGGGTCTGCCAGCGAGCCCGACGTGCGCCTCATCGACCAGTTCGACGAGCTCGACGCCCTGGCCCGCCAGCGCTGGGAGCAGCGGCTCATCGGGCTGCGCGACCGGGTGGTCGACACCGGGAGCGCCGAGCTCAACCAGCGGCTCGACGACCTCGAGGCCTCCACCCGGGCCGGCTCCGCCGCCGGCGCCATGGTCACCAAGCTGGCCGACTACTGGTTCGGCACCATCGCCGAGAACGACCGCACCGGTCCCGCCCGCACGGCCATCGCCGTCGCCGACGGGCAGTTCGACCTGGCGATGGGCGAGCTGTCGGCCAGCAACGACCCGGTGGTGGCCCGCACCGCCCAGCAGATCGTCGACGACCTGCCCACCAGCCCGTTCGGCGAGGCGGTCGACGACGCCGTGGCGGCCCGGCCGCCGGCTCCGCTCCAGGGCGGGGTCGATGTCGACGGCGTGGCCGCCACCTTCCGCTCCAGCTTCGACCTGTTCCAGATCGGAAGAGCACACGTCTGAACTCCAGTCACTTAGGCATCTCGTA
>CALANQ010000394.1 GCA_937926025.1 uncultured Acidimicrobiales bacterium | reverse complement strand
GGTCACCTGCTCAGCCAGGGAGGCCCGGACCTTGTCCCGGAGGAACTCGTCGTCGCCGGCCGAGGAGGCCACGCCGATGACGGGCACCTCGAGCAGCCCGTCGACCTCCATGGCGTACAGCGACGGGAAGATCTTCTTGTGGGCCAGGTCGCCGGTGGCCCCGAAGAGCACCAGCGCGTCGGATCGTTCCTTGCTCATCGTCCCTGCCTAGTGCTCTTCGCCCTTGGGGTCGACCAGCTCGATGGCGTGACCGCCGAACTGGTTGCGGAGGGCGGAGATCACCTTCATCGTCTTGTCGTCCTCGCGGTGCTGCGAGGTGAACCGGGCGAAGAGGGCGGCGCTGATCACCGGGGCGGCGACGCCGTTGGCGACGGCCTCGGTGACCGTCCACCGGCCCTCGCCCGAGTCGGCGGCCACCGAAGCGATGCCGTCGAGGTCGGGGGTCTCGTGGAGGGCCTCGATCAGCAGGTCCAGCAACCAGGAGCGCACGACGCTCCCCTCCTGCCAGCTGCCGATGGCCTTCTCGACGTCGATGCCGAGGGGTGACGCTTCGAGGATGGCGTAGCCCTCTGCGTACGCCTGCATGATCCCGTACTCGATGCCGTTGTGGACCATCTTCGTGTAGTGGCCGGTACCGACCGGGCCGCAGTGGGCGAAGCCCTTGCCGCTGGGCGGCGCCAGGGCGTCGAACAGCGGCTGGGCCACGGCGACGGACTCGTCGGTGCCGCCCACCATGAGGGCGTAGCCGTTGTCCAGGCCCCACACGCCGCCGGACGTGCCGCAGTCGATGAAGCCGATGCCCTTGGCCGCCAGCTCCTCGCCGTGGCGGATGGAGTCCAGGTAGTTGGAGTTGCCGCCGTCGATGACCAGGTCGCCCGGCTCCAGGCGCTCGCCCAGCTCCGTGATGACGCCGTCGGTGATGGGGCCCGACGGCACCATCGACCACGCCACCTTGGGCTGGCCGTCGGCGACGAGCAGGGGCACCAGCTCCTCCAACGAGTGGGCGTCGGCGTCCGGCTTGGCCGGGTCCATGCCCACGACCTCGTGGCCGCCGCGCTCGAGGCGCTGGGCCATGAACCCGCCCATCTTGCCGAGGCCGATCATGCCGAGCTTCATCGTGCGTCTCCCTCTTCCACGTGTCGGGTCAGCTCGGCCAGGGTGGTGCGGCAGGCGCGCAGCCCGTGGCGATCGAGCGTGAGCAAGTCTCCGTCAGCCTGGGCGTGCTTGAGTTGCGAGAACGTGAACTCCTGGCCCGGGATGGCGGCATCGGACGGATCGTCGCCCACCACCTGGAGGAACACGCCGGTGGGCGGGCCGCCCTTGTGGAGCTGGCCGGTGGAGTGCAGGAACCGCGGGCCGAGCCCGAAGGTGGTGGCCACCTTGTGCTCGTCGCGCAGCTCCAGGCGGATCTCCTCGAGGGCGGCGACGTCGTCGTCGTTCGGGTCGACGTAGGCCTGCAGCGCCAGGTAGTCGCCGGGCTGGAGGAGCAGCAGGACCTCGGCCAGGGTGGCACCGGGCAGATCGCCGGCACCGTCGGCGAGGACGGCGTTGGTGGCGGCCTTGGCCTCGGCCACGTTGGGCTGGTCGAAGGCGTTGATGCCGAGGACGGCGCCGCACACGGCGGTGGCGACCTCCCACACCAGGACCTGGGCACCGAGGTCGAGGGGATCGTCGAGGTCCAGCTCGATGACCGGGTGGCCCTCGTCGGCCAGGACGTCGAGGCCGACCGGGTGCTCCACGTCGCCGATGGACACGAACAGCCGGTCGCTGCCGTACACGTCGACGGGGCCGAGCGCCTCGCCGGCGACGGGCACCACGCCGGTGCCCTGCTTGCCGGTGGACTCGGCCAGCAGCTGCTCCAGCCACAGGCCGAACGTCTCGATGCGGGGGTCGATGACCAGGGTTGCCTTGTCCCGGCCGGCCTTCACGCCGGCGGCCAGCGCGGCGCCGAGCCGCAGCCCGACGTTGACCGCCGGATCCGGTGACCGGAGCGAGGGCGTGACCTGCTGCGCCGCCGCCACCAGGGCCATCCAGTCGATGCCGGCGAGGGCGGCGGGGACCAGCCCGAAGAAGCTCAGCGCCGAGTAGCGGCCACCGATGTCGGGCCGGTTCTCGAACACGTGGCGGAACCCGCGCTCGCGGGCCAGCGCCCCCAGCGCGGAGCCCGGATCGGTGACCACGGCGAAGTGGTCGCCCCGACCGACCCGCTCCCAGAAGAAGTCCAGGTGGCTGCGCGTCTCCACCGTGGAGCCCGACTTCGAGGAGGCCAGGTAGAGCGTGGTGTCCGGGTGGAGGTGGGCGGCGATGTGGCCGACGGCCGCCGGATCGGTGCTGTCGAGCACGTGCAGCCGCAGACCCCGGTCCCCCGTGGGGAACGACCGGGCGATGACCTCGGGGAACAGGCTCGAGCCGCCCATGCCCATGACCACGGCGTCGGTGAACCCGTCGGCCCGGCAGCCGGCCACGAACCCGTCGAGCAGCTCCAGCGCACCGGTCATCTCCGCCGGGACGTCGAGCCAGCCGAGGCGATCGCTGATCTCGGTGGGCTCGGGCGCCCAGAGGGTGTGGTCGCGGCCCCAGAGCCGGGCGACCGCATCGCGGGAGGCGAGGTCGTCGAGCACCTCGGCGACCGTCGGCTCCAGCGCTCCGAGTCGGATCTGACGGATTCCGGCACTGCTCACGACGTGCTCCTCGTGGTCGTTGGGCGTGCCCTGCGTTCTACAGGCTCTCTGGTGCCACCCGCGACCGTCTGTCCGCCCGGCCGCTCCGGGGCGGCCCGAAGACCTACTTGGCCGCCAGCAGCTGATCGATGGACTGGGCGGTGACCGATGGGCTGAACAGGTGGCCCTGGGCCAGCTCGCACCCGAGCCGCTCCAGCACCTCGCCCTGGGCCTCGGTCTCCACGCCCTCGGCGACGGTGTCGAACCCGAGGTTGTCGGCCAGCACCAGCGCGGCCGAGACGATGGCCAGGTCGTGCGAGGACGGATCGCTCAACCCGGCGACGAACGACGCATCCACCTTCAGGATGTCCGCGGCCGAGAACCGGCGGAGGTAGTCCAGCGTGGCGAACCCGGTGCCGAAGTCGTCGATGGCCAGGCGCACGCCCAGCTCCTTGAACCGGCGGAGCTGCTCCACGATGGCATCGGGATCGGTGACCAGATCGGCCTCGGTGACCTCCAGGCACAGCTGGTGCGGCGGCACCCGGTGGCGGGCCAGGCAGTCGGCCACGAAGTCCACCAGGTCTGCGTCGGCGAGCTGGCGGGCCGACAGGTTGGCGGCCACCTCCAGCGACGGCCACCGGGCGGCATGGCGCGACGCCTGCTCGATGACCCAGCGCCCGAGCGGGAGGATCAGGCCGGTGTCGGTGGCGACCGGGACGAAGGCGCTGGGCTTCACCAGCCCGATGCCCGGCCGCTCCCAGCGCAGCAGCGCCTCCACCCCGACCATGGTGCGGTCGCGGAGGCGGACCACCGGCTGGAAGTGCAGCACCATCTCATCGGCGCGCAGGGCGTCGCGCAGGGCGTTCTCCACCTCCAGGCGGGCCATCGCCCGCTCTCGCAGCCCGCCGTGGAACAGGGCGGTGCGGTTGCGGCCCTTCTCCTTGGCGTCGTACATGGCCAGGTCGGCGTCCTGGAGCAGCTCGGCCGGATCGATGGGGCCCGTGGCGTGGACGACGCCGATGCTGGCCGACACCACCACCCGGCCGCCCGGCAGGTCGATGGGCGCGGCCAGGGCGTCGGTGAGGCGGGCGGCGAGCGCGGCGACCTCGTCGACCCCTTCGAGATCGGGGCACAGCACCACGAACTCGTCGCCGCCGACGCGGGCCACCAGGTCGGCCGGGCGCAGGGCCCGACGGAAGCGGTAGCTCACCTCCTGGAGCAGCTGGTCGCCGGCGTCGTGCCCGAGGCTGTCGTTGATGAGCTTGAACCGGTCGAGGTCCACGAAGAGCAGCCCGGCCCGCACCCCCTCGGCCTGGAACACGTCGCGCAGGCGGGCCAGCAGGAAGCGGCGGTTCGGCAGCCCGGTGAGCTCGTCGTGCAGGGCGCCGTGCGCCAGCAGCGCCAGCAGGTCGTGCTCCTCGGGGGTGAGGTCGTCGGCGTGGTGGCGCAGCACGACCAGGCGGCCCACCAGGCCCTCCGAACCGCTGAGGTCCACGGCGTACGCCCGGACGCACCGGCCGCCGGTGGCCGCCTTCACCACGGAGTCCCAGCCCTCGTTGCCCCGCACCACGTCCGTGCCCGGAGGCGGCGGCTGGAGCGGTGGACGGCTGATGCCGGTGCGGTCGAGGACCGCGGTCAGCTCGTCGTCCGCGGTGGGCGACTCGGACCGGTAGTCGGTGCCGTCGAAGTAGCCGATGACGACCTCGCCGTCGCCCAGCCGCCGGGCCGCCAGGTCGGCCACGGCCAGCAGCGATTCCCCGACCGGCGCCCCGCGAGCGATGCGCTCCAGCAGGACGGTCTGGTCGCTGAGCAGGTTGGCGGCGTCGCGTTCGCCCTGGACCTCCCGGCCGGTGAGGAGCATGAGGTGGTCGCCCAGCTCGTCGCTGGTGGACCGCTCCATCCGCAGGCGCTTGTACGAGCCGTCGCTGGCCTGCATGCGCAGCACGCGCTGGCGGCCCGGACCGGTGCCGAGGACCCGATCCAGGTGCACCCCGTCCTCCGGCTCGACGAGGAGGTCGTCGGGATGGACGACCGAGCTGATGAGCAGTCCGGTGATCTCCACCGCCGGGCAGCCCAGGATGCGCTCGACCGACGGGCTGGCGTAGGCGATGGTGCCGGCGCGGTCCGTGACGAGGATGAGGTCGGTGGCGCCCCGCAGCAGCGACGACGCCCAGGCGTCGCGCTGGCGGTACTGCTCGGACTGGCTGGCCCGGTCCGTGATGTCGCGGCCGATGACCACCAGCCGGCCGACGCCCGGCTGGTCCAGCGCGTTGCGCAGCATGAACTCGGCCTCGCGCAGGCGGCCGTCGGGGGTGACCATCGTGACCTCGATGGGTCCGTGGACGCCGGGGGTGGCGGTGGCGTGGGCCAGCGCCTGCACGTGCAGCTCGTGGTTGGCCGCCTTGGCGAACAGCTCGAACACGCTGCGGCCCAGGACCGCCTCGGGCGTCCAGCCGAACGTGTCGCCGGCGGTGGGGCCGAACCCGACGATGGTGCCCTCGCCGTCGAGCAGGATCACCGAGTCCGGGAGCGCGGCGAGCAGCGCTTCGGGCGCGAGCCCCTCGGGAAGGCCCAGGGGCTGGGCGCCCAGCGTCACGCCGCCGCGACCGCCGCCGCAGCCTCGCCGGCCACCTCGATGATGCGGTCGACGACGGCATCGTCGTGGGCGAGCCCGGGGAACATCACCTCGTAGGCGCCCGGCGCCAGGGCGACCCCGCGGTCGAGCAGGGCGTGGAACAGCGCGGCGTAGACGGCCTCGTCGGTGGTGCGGGCCTCGGCGTAGTTGCGGGGGGCGGCGGCGCCCAGGTGCAGGCCGATGAGCGGACCGGCGGTGCCGACCACGGCGGCGACCCCGGCGGCGTCGAGCGCGCCCTGGAACCCGGCCGCCAGCCGCTCCGCCTGCCCGATGAGGAACCGGTAGGCGTCGTGGTCGCAGAGGCCGAGCGCCGCCAGGCCCGCAGCGGTGGCCAGCGGGTTCCCCGACAGCGTGCCGGCCTGGTACACGGAGCCGATGGGCGCCAGGTGGTCCATGAGGTCGGCTCGACCGCCGAACGCTCCCACGTTGAGGCCGCCGCCGATGACCTTGCCGAAGCAGGTCAGGTCCGGGGTGACGCCGAACGCCTCCTGGGCTCCGCCGAAGCCGAGGCGGAAACCGGTGATGACCTCGTCGAAGATGAGCACGGCACCGACTCGGTCGCACTCGGCGCGCAGCCCGGCCAGGAAGCCGTCGGCCGGCGCGACCAGGCCCATGTTGGCGGCGACGGGCTCCACGATGACGCAGGCGACGGTGTCGTCGAGCTCCGGCACGTCGTTGTACGGCGCGATGACGGTGTCGGTGACGGCCGCGGCCGGCACACCGGCCGAGCCGGGCACCCCGCCGGGGCTGTGCGCCGGGTCGAGGTGCGCCACCGCCGAGCCGGACTCGGCGAGCAGCGCGTCGCCGTGACCGTGGTAGTTGCCCGCGAACTTCACCACCCGGTTGCGGCCGGTGGCACCCCGGGCCAGGCGCAGCGCGGTCATGGTGGCCTCGGTGCCGCTGGACACCATGCGCACCTTCTGGCACGACGGCACCCGCCGGCGGATCTCCTCGGCCAGCAGGACCTCGCGCTCGGTGGGCGCGCCGTACGAGGTGCCGTCGCCCGCGGCCGCCCGGATGGCCTCGATCACCTTGGGGTGGGCGTGGCCGCCGATGATGGCGCCGTACGACTGGACGAGGTCGAGGTACTCACGCCCCTCGACGTCCCACACGCGGGCGCCTTCGGCGCGGGCCACGAAGTACGGGGTGCCGCCCACCGAGTTGAAGGCGCGCACCGGCGAGTTCACCCCGCCCGGGATGACCTGCTTGGCCCGGTCGAACAGCTCCTGGTTGGAGGTCACCGCGACCCCGCCAGCGCCTCGGCCGCCTCGCGGGCGAGGTAGGTGAGGATGAGGTCCGCACCGGCCCGCTTGATGGAGGTGAGGTGCTCCATGGCCACCAGGTGGCCGTCGATCCAGCCGTTGGCCGCCGCCGCCTTGATCATGGCGTACTCCCCAGACACGTGGTACGCCGCGAGCGGCAGGTCGTGCTCGGCCCGCACCTTGGCGATGACGTCGAGGTAGGCCAGCGCCGGCTTCACCATGATGAGGTCCGCGCCCTCCATGACGTCGGCCCGCACCTCCTCCAGGGACTCCCGCACGTTGGCCGGGTCCTGCTGGTACGCCTTGCGGTCGCCGCCGCCGACGATCTCCACGTCGACCGCGTCGCGGAACGGGCCGTAGAGCGCCGAGGCGTACTTGGCGGCGTAGGCGAGGATGGCGACGTCGGCGAACTCCTCTTCGTCGAGCGCGTCGCGGATGGCGGCGACCTGGCCGTCCATCATCCCGGAGGGGGCGACGATGTCGACGCCGGCCTCGGCCTGGACCACGGCGACCTCGGCGTAGCGGTCCAGCGTGGCGTCGTTGTCGACGGTGCCGTCGGGGGTGACGAGGCCGCAGTGGCCGTGGTCGGTGAACTCGTCGAGACACAGGTCGGCGATGACCACGAGGTCGTCGCCGAACGCATCCTTGAGGTCCCGGGCGGCGAGCTGCACGATGCCGTCGGGGTCGCTGGCGCCGCTGCCCTCGGCGTCCTTGTGCTCGGGCACGCCGAAGAGGATGACCGAGGGGATCCCCAGGTCCACCAGCTCCTTGGCCTCCTGGAGGAGCGAGACCCGTGTGTGCTGCACGACCCCGGGAAGCGAGGCGATGGGCTGCGGTTCGGTGACGCCTTCGCGCACGAACAGCGGCGCGATCAGGTCGGCAGGCGTGAGCTGCGTCTCCGCCACCATCCTGCGGAGCGCAGGGGTGCGGCGCAGACGCCGGAGGCGGCGCTGGGGGAACACCGCCTCAGCCTACGGTCGCCGCCCCCGCTGCGCCGAAGACGACCAGGTCAGGGGTCCATCCGCTCCCGCATCATCGCCCGGTACTCCGACGCCAGATCGGTCTTCTGGGTCTCGGTCAGGGCCTTGCCCGCCAGCTGGAAGACCTCGTGCTCCTCCTCGTCGAGGTGGTGCGTGAGGCGGTGCTCGAGGTCCCGTGCCGTCTCCAGCCAGGCAGGGGCGGTGCGGTCGTACTCCTCGAGCTGCTCCACGAAGTCGTCGAGCTCCTTGTGCTCGGCCACCGAGTGGCGAGCCTTGTCCTGCGTGAGGTCCGACTCCATCAGCGGGACGTAGAAGTACCGCTCCTCCGCGGCGGCGTGGGCCTCCAGCGCCTCGCTCAGGCGGCTGAACACCGCCTTGCGCTCCTCGCTGTCGCCGGTGGTCTCCACCAGGCGGGCGATCAGGTCCCGCTGGATCTCGTGGTCGGCGCGCAGTTCCTCGAAGATGTCCATGGCCCCTCGTTGCCCCGGCAGGAGGAGATCCAGACGCCTCCGGGTGGGTTCAGGTCCCGAGCACCGATCGCCCCACGGCGTCCACCAGCCACGCCTCGAACTGCTCGGTGGTCCAGCTCCGGATCACCGTGAAGGCGCGGTAGGAGTCGGGGCTGGCCAGGGCCCACATCAGGTCGGCGGCGCCGTCGGCGGTGAGGCCGGCGCGGAGGAACCCGGCAGCCTCGAAGGCCTGCGCCGTCCGCTGGAAGTCCTGGTAGCGGCCCTGGTGGCCGCCGATGCACATCGCCATGAGCTCCGGGTCGGTCTGGGCGGCGGCGTCGGCGGCGGCGACGATGCGCCCGGCGCGGGCCAGGACCGCCGTGGCGCTGCGGGCGAAGGCCCGAGCGGCGTCGGCCGGAGTGGGCGCGCCGACCGCGGCCTGCGAGCCCTCCCGGTCGAACACCGGGATCGGCTCGTCGTCGCCGGCGAGGGCCACGTCGATGGCGGCGCCGAGCAGCGCCGGCTTGGACCCGAAGGCGGCGTAGATGGTCTGCGGCGACACCTCGGCGGCCGCGGCGACTGCGGCGATGGACGTGGCGCCGTAGCCCTGCTCCTCGAACAGGCGGGTCGCAGCACCGACGATGCGGGCGCGCGTGCGACGGGCCTGCTCTTGGCGACGGGTGCCGTCGTAGGGGCGCTTGACAGGTCCAGCCATTTCAGATGAGTATCGCTCTATTCAATAGAGGCACGATCAGATGAAAGCACGGTAGCCCCGATGACCATCACCAACGGCTTCAACCACGTGGCCACCCTCACCACGGACCTCGACCGCTTCACCGCCTGGTACCTGCAGGTGTTCGAGGCGCCCGTCGTGTTCGAGATGGCTGCCGAGGGCGACCACCCCCGCATGGCCATCGTCGACCTCGGCGGCGGCGCCGCCCTCAACGCCTTCGAGGTCCCCGCCGACGACATCATCGGCGAGCAGCGCCGCATCGGCGCCCGCGGCGCCATCGACCACTTCGGGCTCTCGGTCCCCGACCGCACGGTGCTCGACGCGGTGCGGGGCCGGCTCGAGGCCGCCGGCGCGGACATCGGCGAGATCCAGCAGCTCGGCGACTGCTGGTCGCTGTTCTTCCGCGACGTCGACGGCATGGAGCTCGAGGTCTGCGCACCCCTCGCCTGACCTGGGCACCTGCGGCCTGCTCGGCCGCCTACGCACCGCCGCGCGATGACTAGTCATCCGGCGCTCCGCGAAATACGCATCGCGACCGATGTGGCCCCCTGCTTCAGTGGCGCACGATCACACCACGGACCGATGGCCACCCCGGGCCCCGGACGAGACAGGAGGAATCGTGATGAACCGCACGCTGCTGAACCGGATCCGCTCGATCCGTCCCGCTCCCGACCGGACCTCGTGGGGTCGCCGCGCCGATCTGTACGAGGGCCACCGCACCAGCGCCGGCCACGGGAGCCGCATGCCCAGCCAGCGGGCCACCACCCGCATGCAGCGCCCCTACTAGTGCTGGCGGCCGGCGCGTCCCCGGACCCCGGCCGCCAGCTCGGAGCCGATCGGTACGCTCGCAGCATGCAGGTCGGACGCCGGGGCCTCAGCCCCGTGATGGTCGGTCGGGCCGAGCAGCTCGACCGGCTGCTGGACGCGCTGGCCGGACCCGGACCCGGCATCGTCCTGATCGGGGGCGAGGCCGGCATCGGCAAGTCCCGCCTGGTCGAGGAGCTGCGCGAGCGGCTCGGTCCCGACGTGCTCGTCGTGGCCGGCCAGGCCGAGCCCGGCGGGCTCGGCCACCCCTTCGGCCTGTTCCTCGACGCCCTCGGCGCCCGGCTGGGCGGCGATGAGCGCGTCGCCCGCCTGCGCGCCGCCGACGACCCGGCCGCCGATACCGGGCAGGGCTCCCTCGCCGACCGCACCCGGCTGGCCCGCGACCTGCTCGACCAGGTGGTCGACGGCCGCCCCGCCGTCCTCGTGTTCGAGGACCTCCACTGGGCGGACTCCGAGAGCATCGCCCTCTTCGAGCAGGTGGCCACCTCATCGTCCGCCTGCTCGGTCGTCGGCACGTACCGCCCGAGCGAGCTCACCCGCCGCCACCCCCTCACCGAGGCGCTCCCCCGGCTCGAGCGCCGTCCCAACGCGGTCCACCTCCGCATCGACCGGTTCACCGAGGCCGACGTGTCGGCGTTCCTCACCGCCGTCTACGGCAACCGACCCTCGCACCGGGTCACCGAGGCGCTCGCCACCCGCAGCGGCGGCAACCCGTTCTTCCTGGAGGAGCTGCTGCTGGCATCCGGCGGCGTCGCCCTCGACGACCTGGCCACCGCGCCCCTGCCGTGGAACCTGGCCGAGGCGGTGCACAACCAGGTCGACGACCTGGACCCCGGCGCCCGCCGTGTCATCGAGACCGCGGCCGTGCTCGGACGACGGGTCACGTTCGACGTGCTGGCCGCGGTCACCGGGCTCGACGAGGACGAGCTGATCACCGTGCTCCGCGACCTGATCACCCGGGGCCTGCTCGCCGAGGTGGAGCCCGATGTGTTCGGCTTCCGTCACGACCTCACCCGGGAGGCCATCCAGCAGCGCCTCCTCGGCCGGGAGCACCGCCGCATCCACCAGGCCGCGCTCGACGCGCTCGTCGCCGCCGACAGCCACAGCTTCGCCACCATGGCCCACCACGCCCAGGATGCTGGCCGGACCGACGAGATGGTGGACCTCGCCCGGCGCGGTGCGGAGCACTACCTGGCCATCGGGTCCACGTACCAGGCGCTGCAGCTGGCGGAGCTCGGCCTCACCGAGGCCTGCGACGACGTCGCCCTCCGGGCATCGGCGGCTCGGGCGGCGTGGCTGGCCAGCCTCTACCCCGACGCCATCGAGCACGGCGAACGGCTCCGGGCCCTCGCGGTCGCCGCCGACGACCTCGAGCTGACCTCCCGCGCCGACCGGGCGCTCGCTCGCCTCTACTGGGAGGCCGGGCGAGACGACGATCTGGCTCGGACCCGAGCCACGCTCACCGCCAGCCTCGACGAGCTGCCCGATGGACCCGAGCGCACCGAGGTGCTCGGTGTGCTGGCCCAGCAGGCGATGCTCTCCAACGACCTCGACGCCGTCTTGGACTGGGCGGGACAGGCCATCGCGGCGGCGGAGCGCAACGACGTCCCGCACGTGCGCCGCGCTGCGCTGGTCGAGCAGGGCAGCGTGATGATCAACCGGAGGCGGGAGCCGCTGGCCACCATCCGCTCGCTGCTCGCCGTGGCCGAGGAGGCGTCGGCCGCGGGCGAGGACTTCATGGCGTCGCGGGCGTGGGGCAACGCCGCCCACTCGGCCATCGGGCTCCTCTCCCACGACGAGCGGCTCGCCGCCTACGACAAGATGCTGGCCGCCGCCGAGCGGGCCGGCTGGATGCCCGAGGGTCGGCTGTCCTACGTGCACGGCCGGTTCGACATGGCGCTGTTCGAAGGCGACCGGGCCGAGGCCGACGCGTGGATGCTCGACGACCACGAGCTCGAGGCGGCCCGGCCTGCCGGGCTCTCGGGCTGGGCCGACATGAACCAGGCGCTGCTCCACCTCGAGGTCGGCGACACGGCCTCGGCCGCGCACGTGCTCGAGAGCCTCGGCGAGGTCACCCGCGAGAAGACCGAGATGCTGGCGTCCGTGAAGCTGGCCCTCGCCGTGGTGGCCGGCGACCTCGACGCGGCGGCGGCCCAGATCGCCTGGCTCCGCGACAAGGCGGCGGTCGACGGGCTCGATGCGGACTCGTTCGGCGCGGTGATGACGCTGGTGGGCGAGCCCGGGTTCTCCCCCGCCGACGGGCGCATGCTGGCCGAGTCCCTGCGCCGGATCTGGGGGTTCGAGTCTCCGGTGGTGGAGGTGGCCCGCAACCGGTTCCTCGGCCACATCGAGCTGGCCGAGGGCCGCACCGAGGCTGGCCTCGAGCGCCTCCTCGCGGTCATCGCCGATGAGGACGAGGCCTACCCCCTGCCCGCGCCGTACCGCGCCACCGACCACCTGGCCGTCGCCCGTGCGCAGCTGGAGCTGGGCCGCACCGACCAGGCCGAGCAGCACGCCGCCCGGGCCACCGACCTGCTCGCCCGCTGGCCCGGCCGCCGCCGCGACGCCGCCGACGCGCTCCAGCGCCGGTTCGCCTCCCGCTCCAACCCGTCGGCCACCGGTGCCGACGGCCTCACACCCCGCGAGCGAGAGGTGCTGGACCTGGTGGCCGAGGGTCTGTCCAACGCCGAGGTGGCCGAGCGCCTCTACATCTCCCCGCGCACCGCCGCGGTCCACGTGTCGAACATCCTCGCCAAGCTCGGCGTCTCGTCGAGGACCGAAGCCGCCGCCTGGTCCCTCCGCCACCCGGGCTGACGCCGCCCCCGGTCAGGGGAGGAGGGCGGTGAGGGCCTCCAGGTCGAGGTGCTCCATGGTGGCCACGGTGTGGTGGGCGGCCCGGAGGTCGGTGTGCTGGGTGATCTCGCTAGGGATCACCACCACGGTGAGGCCGGCGGCGACGGCCGCGGTGATGCCCGGGTTGGAGTCCTCGATGGCGATGGTGCGGGCCGGGTCGGCGCCCAGGTGCTGGGTGGCGTAGCGGTACGACGCCGGGTCGGGCTTGCCCCGCCCCTCGACCTGGTCGCGGGAGGCGATGACGGCGAAGTGCTCGCGGAGCCCGAGGCGCACGAGGTGCGTCTCGACCCAGGACTCGGGCGAGCTGGATGCGATGCCCAGCGGGACGCCCGCGGCGGTGAGCTCCCCCAGCAGCGCCTCCACGCCGGGAAGCGCCGGCAGCGTGTCGCGCCACGAGCGGTCCTGGCGGGCGTAGCGCTCCTCGAGGTCGTCGCGGTCGACCTCGGCGCCGACGGCCCGGCACAGGGCGCGGTGCGACTCGTCCTCGGCGTGGCCGACCATGGAGGCGAAGCCGGCGACCGTCAGGTCCAGGCCCAGCTCGGCCAGGGCGGCGGCGTAGGCCTGGTAGATGGGCGTCTCGCTGTCGAAGATGGTGCCGTCGAAGTCGAAGATGACGGCGTCGGGCAGGGCGCCCGTCACGGCTCCGACCGGACCGGGCGGGCACCGGGGTGGGTGACGGCGGTGGCCCCGGCGTGCACGGCGTCGGCCAGCGCGGCCTGCGGATCGCTGCCCCGCCGCACCGACGCGATCCATCCGGCGGAGAAGGCGTCGCCGGCTCCGGTGGTGTCGACCATGTCCACCGGGAACCCCTCGGCAGTGACGGTCTCGGCGCCGTCGGTCCAAGTGGCCCCGGCGGCCCCGTGCTTCACGGCCACGGCGTCGACGTGCTCCAGCACGGCCCACACGCCACCGAGGGCCTCGATCTCCTCGTCGTTGGCGAAGACGATGGAGGCGCCGTCGATCCAGTTGAGGAAGGCCTCGGCGCCCACGGCCCGGATGGGCGCGGTGCTGGCGGCATCGACCGACACCACCGCCCCGCCGGCCAGCCCGGCCGACAGGGCGGCGCGCCCGGCGTTGCGGGACCCCTCGTGGAGGATGGCGTAGCCCGACAGGTGGACCCACCCCGGCATGGGGTCGAGCCCGCCCACGATGGCGGACATCGGCAGCCGGTCGTTGGCACCGCGGTCCGGGAGCATGGACCGTTCGCCGTCGGCGCCGACCAGCACGACGCACGTGCCCGTGGGGTACTGGTCCAGCACCGGGCCGACGAAGGCGACGCCGGCGTCGTCGAGGTCGGCGGCGGCCATGGCACCGAAGGCATCGTCGCCCCGGGCGGCCATCAGCTGCGGCGCCTCGCCCAGCGACGCCAGCCAGCACGCCGTGTTGGCCGCCGAGCCGCCCCCGTTGATGGTGACGCGGGCGGGGGTGTCGCTGCCGACGGCGATGGGGTCCTTGTGCGCCACCACCACGTCGACCATGAGGTCGCCGACGACCAGCACGTGGCTCGGGCCGCTCACGTCGCTCATGCCGCCGCCACCGCGATCCGGCCGGCCAGGGCGGCGTTGGCGAGGATGATCTCGGTGTTGGCCCGCAGGCTCTCGCCGCCGGACGCCTCGTGGAAGTGGGCGAGCAGGAACGGGGTGACGTCCTTGCCGGTGACCCCGGCGGCGGTGGCGGCGTCGAGGCCGTCGGTGAGCACCCGGTCGTGCAGGACCGGGTCGACCTGTCGGTCCTCGGGCAGCGGGTTGGCCACCAGGAGGGCGGCCGTGGAGCCGATGGTGCGGCGAGCCGCCATGACCGCCGCCACCTCGTCCGGCGAATCGACCCGGTGCGGCACGGCGTGCCCGGAGTCGGCCAGGTAGAAGCCGGGGAAGCGGTCGGTGCCGTACCCGACGACCGTGACGTTGAGGGTCTCCAGCCGCTCGAGCGTGGCGGCCACGTCGAGGATGGACTTCACGCCGGCGGAGACCACGGTGATGGGCGTGGCGCCGAGGGTGGTGAGGTCGGCGGACTCGTCGAAGCTGTCCGCCGCGCCTCGGTGCACGCCCCCGAGGCCGCCGGTGGCGAAGACGCCGATGCCGACCCGAGCGGCCAGCTCCGCGGTGGAGGCGACCGTGGTGGCGCCGTGCCCCTTGGCCGCGACGACCACGGCGAGGTCTCGCACGCTGGCCTTCACGACCTCATCCGACCCGGCGATGACGGCCAGCGCGGCATCGTCGAGCCCGATGCGGATGATCCCGTCGACGATGGCGATGGTGGCCGGCACCGCGCCCTGGTCCCGGACGGCACCCTCGATCTGGCGGGCCACGTCGAGGTTGGTGGGGCGGGGCAGGCCGTGGGAGATGATCGTGGACTCGAGGGCCACGACGGCGCCGCCGGCGCCGAGCGCCTCGGCCACCTCGGGTGCCACCACGATGCCGTCGGGCAGGTCGTCGAGCGTCGGACCGGGCATGGGTCGAGTCTGGCAGAGACCTGACGAGGGTCAGGCCAGAGCGGCCAGGACGGCGGCGACGAGGCCGTCGATGGTGTGCGGGTCGGCCTCGGCGGTGACGGCCAGCCCGTGGTCGCGGACGGCGTCGGAGGTGACCGGGCCGATCGACGCGATCACCGCGGGGATGCCGTCGCGACCGACCGCATCGACCAGGTTGGCGACGCTGGACGACGAGGCGAAGGTGACGGCGTCGGCGGCGGCCACGGCCTCCGCCTGGGCACCGGTCACCGGCACCGGGCGGGTGCGGTAGGCGTCGACCACGTCGACACCCCACCCGGCGGCCCGCAGCCCGTCGGGCAGGACGTCGCGGGCGACGGCGGCCCGGGCCAGCAGCACCCGACCGCCGGCCTCGGGGGGTGCGGGGAACGCGTCGAGCAGGGCATCGCCCACGAACGACGCCGGCACGAGGTCGGCGGTGATGCGGTGGCGGGCCAGCGCCGCAGCGGTGCCCGAGCCGACGGCGGCGACCTGGGTCCGGGCCAGGGCGCGGGCGTCGGGGATGTGCTCGAACGTGCGGGCCACGCCGTTGGGCGAGGTGACGACGAGCCAGTCGTACGACGCGAGGTCGGCGACGGCGGCCCGCAGCGCGGCACCGCCGTCGTCGGGGTCGGTGATCTCGATGGCCGGGGCCTCGACCACCTCGGCCCCGAGGGTGCGCAGGGCGCTGCTCAGCGCCGAGGCCTGGGCCCGCGCCCGGGTCACCACGACCGACCGGCCGAACAAGGGCCGGGTGGTGAACCAGTCCAGCTCCTCGGCCGCCACCCCGCCCACGACGATGACCGACGGCGCCGCCAGATCGTGGTCGCCGAGGGTGGCGAGCGTGGCCCGGGTGGTGTGCTGGTCGGGTCGGGTGCCCCAGCGGACGGCGGCAGCGGGCGCGTCGGGCGAGCGGCCGGCGGCGATGAGCCGGGCGGCGATCTGCGGCCACCGGCCCACGCCCATGAGGATGACGATGGTGCCCCCGACGCGGGCGACGGCGTCCCAGTCGACGGTGCCGTCGCCGCTGGACGGATCCTCGTGGCCGGTGACCACCGTGAACGACGTCGACGAGAACCGCTGGGTGACGGGAATGCCGGCGTAGGCCGGCACCGCGAGGGCCGACGTGATGCCGGGCACGACCTCGAAGGGCACGCCGGCGGCGGCCAGCGCGGCCGCCTCCTCGCTGCCCCGGGCGAACACGAACGGGTCGCCGCCCTTGAGCCGCACCACGGTCTGGCCGGCCAGGCCCCGCTCCACCAGCAGGGCGGTGATCTGGTCCTGGGTCATGCGGTGGGCCTTGGGGGCCTTGCCGACATCGATGCGCTCGGCGTGGTCGGGTGCCAGATCGAGCAGCTCGGCAGCGGACAGGCGGTCGTGCACCACCACGTCGGCCTGGGCCAGCAGCTCCGCCCCCCGCACGGTGAGCAGCCCAGGATCACCGGGGCCAGCGCCCACGAGGTACACGGTCACGGGGGCGATGGTACCGGAGAGCCGCCGATGCCCTACGCAGTACCCTACGTCCATGCGGAAGACCTCGGTGTACCTGTCCGACGAGCTCAAGGAGGCGCTCGCCGACGCCGCCGCCCGCTCGGGCCGGTCCGAGGCCGAGTTCATCCGGGGCGCCATCGAGCTGGCCGTCCAGCAGACCAACGCCGGCTCCGCCGGCGCCGTGGCCGAGCCGTCGCGGCGGCAGGGCCCGCTGCTGGTGGGCGTGGGCGTCGGGCCGGGTGCGTCGGACCTGCTCACACCGCGGGCGCGGGCCGTCATCGCCGAGGCCGACACGGTGGTGGCCGCCGCCATCAGCCCCGACGCCATCGGCCGGGCCGAGGCGGTGGCCCGGGCCGGGAGCGACCCGCTGCGGGTGCTGCGCCTGGAGATCGACATCTCCGGCACCGACGAGGAGCGGACCGCCTCGCTGGCCGCCGCCGCCGAGGCGCTGGTCGAGCGGCTCGACCGCCGGGAGGTGGTGGCGTTCCTCACCATCGGCGACCCGAGCCTGTTCTCTGTGTTCCCCCGCCTCGCCGCCGCTGTCCGGGCGGTCCGGCCCGAGACCCCCGTGCAGGTGGTGCCCGGCATCGCCGCGTTCCAGGAGCTGGCGGCGGCGTCCGGGACGGTCATCGGCGACGAACACCAGAGCATCCGCATCGTGAACGTCAGCCGTGACGCGACCGAGGTCGACGACCTGGTCGACGACACCCTCGCCCGGACCGACGAGAGCCTCGTGCTGTACCGGGGCGGGCGGGGCATCCCTGCCATCGCCGCCAAGCTCGCCGCCCGGGGCACGGCCGAGACCGCCGTGGTGGGCGAGCTCCTCGGTCAGCCAGGGGCCCGGGTGGCCCCGGCCTCGGAGTTCGTGGACCAGTCGGCGTCGTACCTGGCGTGCCTGATCGCCCCCGCCGGCCCCGCGGGCGGCGCCGGCACGGCCGACGAGGCGGCGTCGTGATCTCGTTCGTGGGGGCCGGGCCGGGCGCGGCGGACCTGCTCACGTTCCGGGCCGCCGACCGCCTGGTCCGGGCCGACGTCGTGCTGTGGGCCGGGTCGCTGGTCTCGCCCACCGTGCTGGAGCACTGCCGGGACGGGGTGGAGCTGCTGGACACCAAGGCCATGACCCTCGAGGACGTCACCGCCACCTTCGCCGCCCGACCCGACGCCCGCATCGTCCGGCTGCACTCCGGTGACCCGGCCTGGTACTCCGCCATCGGCGAGCAGATCGCCTGGTGCCTGGCGCACGACCGCCCCTTCGAGGTGGTGCCCGGCGTGTCGTCGGTGTCCGCGGCGGCCGCCGCGCTGGGCACCGAGCTGACCGTGCCCGGCATCTCCCAGACCGTGGTGCTCACCCGGCTGGCCCGCCGCACCGCGAAGTCGCTCGGACCCGGCGACGACCTCGCCGCCCACGCGGCGCAGGGCGGACTGCTCGCCCTCTTCCTGTCGGCCGGCGACCCCGAGCGGCTCCAGGAGGTGCTGCTCGGGTCGGGCTCCGCGTTCACCGCGGCCACGCCCGCGGCCATCGTCCACCGGGCCAGCTGGCCCGACGAGCAGCTGGTCCGCACCACCCTCGGGAGCCTGGCCGCCGAGCTCACCCAGCGGGGCATCACCATGTCGGCCCTCGTGCTGGTGGGCGAGGCGCTGCGGCCCGGTCCCGACGCCTGCGTGGACCGCAGCCACGTGTACGACCCGGCGTTCGCCACCCGCTTCCGGGACGCCGTCACGTGATCACCGTCGTCGGCCTCCACGGCGGCGAGGCCTTCGGCCGAGCGGCCGCCGATGCCCTGGTGGACGCCGAGGTGGTGGTGGCCGCGCCCCGACACCGCGAGCAGCTGCGGCTGGCGATGGCCCAGGAGCACATCGAGCTGGCCGGCCCCCTGCACGCCGCGCTGGACCAGGTGGCCGCCCGCGTCGACGACGGGTACGCCGTGGCGGTGGTCGCCTCCGGCGACCCGGGGTTCTTCGGGATCGTGCGCCTGTTGGGCGAGCGGTTCGGCACCGACCAGCTGGTGGTCCATCCGGCGCCCTCGTCGGTGGCGCTGGCGTTCGGGCGCATCGGGCAGAACTGGGACGACGCCGTCGTGGTCTCCGCCCACGGCCGACCCATCGACGCCGCCGTCGACGCCGTCGCCCGGTTCCCGAAGGTGGCCGTGCTCACCGCACCGCAGAACCCGCCGGAGGCCCTGGGCAAGGCGCTGGTGGCCGACGGCTGCCCGGCCCGGTCGGTGGCGGTGGCCACCCGGCTCGGCGAAGCGGGCGAGGCCGTCACCCGCACCGACCTCGACGGCCTCGCCGCCGGTACCTTCGACCCCATGTCGGTGGTGCTGCTCGTGGACCCGACCCCGGTCGCTCCCGACGAGCCCGCTCTCAGCTGGGGTCTCCCGGAGCAGGCGTTCGACCACCGCGGCGGGCTCATCACCAAGTCCGAGGTGCGGGCCGTCGCCCTCGGCAAGCTGGCCCTCCCCCGCCACGGCGTGCTGTGGGACGTCGGCGCCGGAAGCGGGTCGGTGGGCATCGAGTGCGCCCGGCTGTCGCCCCGGCTGCGGGTCATCGCCGTCGAGCGCAACGAGGACGACGCCGAGCGCATCCGGGCCAACGCCAAGCGCCACGGGGTCGCCGTCGAGGTGGTGGTCGGGTCGGCCCCGGCCGCGTTCGCCGGGCTCCCTCAGCCCGACCGGGTGTTCGTGGGCGGCGGCGGCATGGAAGCAGTGCGCGCGGCGTGGGACGCCCTGGCTCCGGGCGGCGTGCTGGTGGCCACCCACGTGCTGGTGGACCGAGCGGCCGAGGCGTGGACGCTGCTCGGCGACTCCGTCCAGATCAGCGCGTCGCGGGCGGTGCCCATCGCCGACGGGTTCCGGCTCGACGCCCAGAACCCGGTGTTCGTCAGCTGGGGCCAGCGGTGACCGACGTCGTCGTGGGCCTCGGCCTCACCCGGGACGCGTCCGCCGACGATGTGCGGACCGCCATCGACGAGGCGCTCAGCGCCATCGACTGCGGCTGGACCGACGTCGTCCACGTGGCCACCACGGTCCGCCGGCGGGACCACCCCGCCGTCGCCGCCCTGCGGCACGACCGCCGCCTGCCCTTCTCGTTCTACGAGCCGTCGGACCTGGCCCGGGTCACCGTGCCCAACCCGTCGGCTGCCGTCGGCGAGCGGGCCGGCACCACCAGCGTGGCCGAGGCCGCGGCGCTCCTGGCCGCCAACGCCGAGGTGCTCCTCCTCCCCAAGCAGGTCGGCACCGGGGTCACCGTCGCCCTCGCCGAACAGGCCCCGAGGCACCCCTCCACCGCCCTCCGCTAGGCGCGGTCAGGCGCAGCGAAGGGCCAGGTCGTGGAGCACGTCGGGCGCCAGGTCGGCACCGTTGGGCCAGACGACGGTGCCGAGGTCCACATCGACGGCGACCCGAGCGAAGTAGCTCACGTCCGACAAGGGTGCGAGCATCGGCCCGACCGCCGATCCCACGCGATCGGCGAGATCGACCTCGGCGACGACACCATCGGCGAACGACAGCCGGAGGCGGTACCCGCCGAGGTGCTCGACGGCGGTGATCTCGTACGGGGCGGTCATGGCAACGGCTCGATGCTAACCAGCGGCTCCTCTCGCTCAGCCAGGTTCCAGTCGGTCACGAGCTCAGACCGATGGAGGGCCGTCCACTCCTGGACCAGGTTCAGCGCCCGGCGGGGCAGGAAGCCCTCGAGGACCTCGCCCGTCGCGATGAGGATCTGTGCTTCGTGCTCCCCGTACCGGGCGTGGAAGTGGGGCGGCGGGTGATCGGCGAAGTACATGACGATGACGATGCCGTAGAAGGCCGAGATTCGTGGCATGCACAGAAGGTAGTGAAAAGGTCTGACGAACTAGACAAGGCATCCTTCGTTAATGAGTTCGCCCAGGGCGTCGAGGTCGAGGTGGGCTTCGAGGGCGTCGGCGATGGTGTCGAAGCGGGCGGTCCTCGCCTCGGCGAAGACCACGTCGGCGGGGGCGAAGCCCGTGCCCCGGCGATCGGCGAGGTCCACCAGGAAGCGGCGGCGGAAGGCGTCGTGCTCGAAGAGGCCGTGGAGGGTGGTGCCCCGGACCCGGCCGTCGGGGCGGACGGTGCCCTCGTCGCCGTCGTCGAGCGGGACCCAGCCGGCGTCGACGGGACCGGTCACCCGGCCGTGGTGGATCTGGTAGCCGCTCGCGTCCGCACCGTCGTGCTGGCGGAGGACCTTCTCGGAACCGAACGTGGTGGTCACGCCCGGCAGCCAGCCGAGGCCGGCGACGGTGCCGGAGGCGGACTCGACGTCGTCGGTGATGGTGTCGCCCAGCAGCTGGTAGCCGGCGCAGATGCCCAGCACGTCGGCGCCGCTGGCGGCGATGGCCTCGTCGATGCCGTTCGCCCGCAGCCACGCCAGGTCCCGCACGGTCTCCTTCGATCCCGGGATGACGACCAGGTCGGGCCGGCCGATCGAAGCGGCGTCGGCCACGTACCGGACCGACACGCCCGGCTCCAGGGCCAGGGCGTCGAGGTCGGTGTAGTTGGACAGGCGGGGCAGGCGGACCGCGACCACCTCCAGGGGGTCGGCCCGCGGCGGGCCGGCCGACGGGATGGGGCGGCCGAGGGCGACGGAGTCCTCGCCGTCGAGCCACAGGCCGTCGAGCATCGGCAGCACGCCCAGCGTCGGCACGCCGCACGCCGCTTCGAGCTGGGCCGTCCCGTCGCCGAGCAGTGCCGGGTCGCCGCGGAAGCAGTTGATGAGGAAGCCGCCCACGGTCGCCCGCAGCTCGGGCGGGAGCAGGGCGACGGTCCCGTAGAGGTGGGCGAACACGCCACCCCGGTCGATGTCGCCGACCACGATCGCCCGCATGCCGCCCTCGACGGCAAGGCGCAGGTTGACGATGTCGTGCGCGAGCAGGTTGATCTCGGTGGGCGACCCGGCCCCCTCCAGCAGCACCACGTCGTGCTGCGAGCGCAGGTCGGCCAGCGCCTCCAGCACGAGGGACCGCAGGCGGGGCTTGTGCTCGTGGTACTCGGCCGCGGTCATCACGCCGATCGGCTGGCCCATCACCACCACCTGCGAGGCGCGGTCGGTGGTGGGCTTGACCAGGATCGGGTTCATGGCCGCCGTCGGATCCAGCCCGGCGGCCAGGGCCTGGACGCCCTGGGCCCGGCCGATCTCGTCGCCGGTTCGGGTGACATACGAGTTGAGCGCCATGTTCTGGGCCTTGAACGGCGCGACCGAGACGCCGTTGCGGGCCAGCAGCCGGCACAGGCCGACCACCACGGTGGACTTCCCGGCATCGCTGGTGCAGCCGCTGACGTGCAGCGCGCCGCGCAGGCCGGGGCCGATCACCGGAGCTGCAGCCGGATCGTGCGCTCCAGCGACCCGTCCACCAGACCGTCGAGCGGCAGGCAGGCGCCACCGGCGGCGGCGGCCAGCTCGGCGGCCAGTCCGAGGCGGGGCGTGCCGGTCTCGGCGTCGACCACCACGGTGATGGCGCCGGCGGCAGCGAGGCGGGCGGCGCTGGCCTGGCTGCGGGCCACGGCATCGTCGGACCCGGTGGCCCGGCCATCGGTGAGCACCACCACTAGCGGGTCGAGCCCGTGGTCGCCGGAGCTGCCGGTCACCAGGGCCAGCGCCGCGTCGAGGCCCTCGGCGATGGGCGAGGTGCCCCCGGTGGGCACCTCGCCCAGCCGGGCCCGGGCGATCTCCACCGAGGCCGTCGGCCGCAGCACCACGGTGGCGCCGTCGCCCCCGAAGGTGACCAGGGCGACGCGGTCCCGCCGCTGGTAGGCGTCGGTGAGCAGGCCGAGCACGGCGCCCTTGGCCAGCTCGATCCGCCGGTCCGCGCCCATGGAGCCCGAGGCGTCGACGCACAGGACGACGAGCGTGCCGGTGCGCTGCTCCCGCACGGCACGCCGCAGGTCCGACGGCTCCACCGAGGCGGTGCCGTCGGCCGCTCGCCGGGTGGCGGTGGCCACCGCGGTGGCCGCCACCGCAACGGAGCCCCCGACCGCGTCGGCCGAGAGCGGGTCGGCGGCCCGAACGAACCGGCCCCGGTCCGACGGCGCGCTCCCCCGCCGCCCCGCCCGGGCGTCGGAGCGGGCGCTCGGCAGCCGGAGCTCCGGTGGCGCCGCCGCGGTTACGGCCGGCGCGGGCGGCGCCGAGTCGCCCGGTGCCGGATCCGACGGAGGGGACGGGTCGAGGTCGTCGGCCGCTCGGTCGAACGCACCGTCCAGCTCGTCGGGCGGGATGCCCGGCGGGTCCAGCGGCGACCGGCGACGACGGTGGCCCAGCACCAGCGGGGCGACGGCGCGCAGGTCGTCGTCGTCGGCCTCGGTGGCGCCCCGCCAGGCGGCGTGGGCGGCGGCCGCCCGGCACAGGACCAGGTCGGCTCGCAGGCCCTCGGCCCCCACCTCCAGCGCCACGGCGCACGCGAGGTCGATCACGGTGTCGGGCACGTCCGCCCGCGCCCCGTCGACGAGGCGGGCCGCGAGGGCGGCGTCGTCGGCCCGCGCTGCGGCCAGCGACGACGGGTCGGCATCGGCAGCCAGACGGCGGCGGACGGCTTCGGCCCGGACCGCCCGGTCGGTCGGCGCCGCAACATCGACGCAGAGCCCGAACCGGTCCAGCAGCTGGGGCCGCAGCTCGCCCTCCTCGGGGTTCATGGAGCCGACCAGCACGAAGCGGGCCGGGTGCTCGTGGGCCACGCCGTCGCGCTCGATGCGGTTCACGCCGCTGACGGCCACGTCGAGCAGGACGTCCACCAGGTGGTCGGCCAGCAGGTTGATCTCATCGACGTAGAGCACGCCGCCGTGGGCCGCCGCCAGCAGGCCCAGCCGCACCTCGGGGGTGCCGTCGCGCAGCAGCGAGGCCAGGTCGAGCGAGCCGACCACCCGGTCCTCGGTGGCGCCGAGGGGCAGCTCCACGAAGGGCGCGTCGCCCGGCAGCAGCGCGGCCAGGCCGCGAGCCAGGGTGGTCTTGGCCGAGCCCTTGTCCCCCCGCAGCAGCACCCCGCCCAGGCCGGCCTCGGCGGCGGCCAGCAGGAGCGCGAGCTTGGCCTCGTCCTGGCCGACCACGGCGGAGAACGGGAACGGCTCGCTCACCGCGCCTCCTCCCAGCCCTCGGCCTCCAGCAGGGCGGATCGCAGGGCGGCCAGCGCCTCGGGCGACGCCGACCACATCTCCCGCTCGTCCGCCTCCAGCAGCCGCTCGGCGATGGCGGTGAGCGCCCACGGGTTGGACTGCTCGAAGAACTTCCGGACCTCCGGGTCGGCCACGTACCGCTCGGTGACCCGCTCGTACATCCAGTCGTCGACCACCTTGGCGGTGGCGTCGTAGCCGAACAGGAAGTCCACGGTGGCCGCCATCTCGAAGGCGCCCTTGTAGCCGTGGCGCTGCATGGCCTCGATCCAGCGGGGGTTCACCACCCGGGTGCGCACCACCCGAGCCGCCTCCTCGGCCAGCGAGCGCACCTGGGGAACGGCCGGGTTCGAGGAGTCGCCGAACCAGCCCTTCGGGTCGCGCCCGGTGAGCGAGCGGACGGTGGCGATCATGCCGCCGTGGTCCTGCAGGTAGTCGTCGGAGTCGAAGATGTCGTGCTCGCGGTTGTCCTGGTTCTTGACGGCCACCTCGATGGCGGCGAACCGGCGGCGCATGGCGTCCTCGTCGGCCACGCCGTAGCCGGACCGCCCGTACGAGTAGCCGGACCAGGCGATGTAGACGGCAGCCAGGTCGTCGTCGGAGCGCCAGTTGCGGCTCTCGATCAGGGCGAGGATGCCCACGCCGTAGGAGCCCGGCGCCGGGCCGAAGACGCGGGCGTCGCCGGTTCCGTTGCGGATGACGAAGTTGTCCTCGGGCGGCTCGTCGAGCGCGCCGACCAGGGCGACCGCCTCGTCGAGCAGCGCCACCAGCCCGGGGAAGGCGTCGCGGAAGAAGCCCGAGATGCGCAGCGTCACGTCGATGCGGGGCCGCCCGAGCTCCGCCAGCGGGATCACGTCGAGCCCGACGATGCGGCGGGACTCCTGCTCCCAGCGCGGCCGCACGCCCAGGAGGGCCAGCGCCTCGGCCACGTCGTCGCCCTGGGTGCGCATGATCGCCGTGCCCCAGAGCACCAGGCCGACCGTGGCCGGGTAGGCCCCCTCCTCCTCGAGGTGGCGGGCGAGCAGCGCGTCGGCAAGCTTCACGCCCACCTCCCAGCTCAGCTCGGTGGGCAGCGCCTTCGGGTCGATCGAGTAGAAGTTCCGGCCCGTCGGCAGCACGTGGGCGCCGCCGCGGGTGAGGGTCCCGGAGGGACCGGCGGGCACGTAGCGGCCGTCGAGTCCCCGCAGCAGGTTGGCGAGCTCGTCGCCGGTCTGACGCAGCTTGGGCACCAGCCAGTCGCACACCCAGGCGATCGTGGGCAGGTCGCCGTCCACCGACGCCCAGCCCCGAGCGGCCGCCGCCTCGACCAGCTCGCGGCAGCGGGCCTCCAGCGCGTCGAACGATGCCGGCGCCGCCGGGTCGAGCCCGAGCTCGGTCGCCACCGCCAGGCGCAGCGACGGGACCGTGCCGTGGCCGAGCCGGGTGATGGCCAGCACGAGGTCCACCAGGCCCTCGTCGACCGGCACGTCGCCCAGCACGTGGAGGCCGCCGCGGATCTGGGCGTCCTTCAGGCCGCACAGGTAGCCGTCGACGTCGACGATCACGTCGTCGAACGCGGCCTCGTCGTCGGTCTCGTCCACCAGGCCCAGATCCCGGTCGATCGCCGAGTCGGTGATCTGCTCCCAGATCCGGTTGCGCAGGGTGGCCAGCTTCGAGGGGTCCAGCGACTGAAGCGTGGCGTACTCGTCGAACAGCTGCTCCAGGCGGGCCAGGTCGTCGTACGTGTCGGCCCGGGTCATCGGCGGGAGCAGGTGGTCGATGACGGTGGCGTGGGCGCGGCGCTTGGCCTGCGTGCCCTCCCCCGGGTCGTTCACCACGAACGGGTAGAAGAACGGCACGTCGCCCAGCGCCAGGTCCGGGTAGCAGGAGCCCGACAGCCCGACGGCCTTGCCGGGCAGCCACTCCAGCGTGCCGTGCTTGCCGAGGTGGACGATGGCGTCGGCGTCCCACCCCAGGTCGAGCCAGCGGTAGAAGGCCAGGTAGTGGTGGGCCGGCGGCAGGACCGGCGAGTGGTACACCGCCACCGGGTCGTCGCCGTACCCGCGGGGCGGCTGGATCACCACCAGCACGTTGCCCAGGTCCACGCCGCTGAAGACGAGGGCGCCGTCGTGCACCCGCTGGTGGCCGGGCGCCGGCCCCCACTTCGCCTCGACCTCCTCCTGCGCCTCGGCGGGGATGGTGCGGAACCAGTCGACGTAGTCGTCGGCGGCCATGGCCCCGACCGCCGCCTCGATCTCGGCGGGGGTGAGCTGCTCGGCCTCGTACACCAGGCCGTCGGCCAGCTCGGCCATGAGCTCGTCGCTGGTGGCCGGGATGCGGTCCACCCGGTACCCCTCGTCCCGCAGCGCGTGCAGCATGCGGAGGGCCGACGCCGGCGTGTCCAGGCCCACCGCGTTGCCCAGCCGGCTCCGCTTGGTGGGGTAGGCGGAGAGCACGATGACCACCTTGCGCTCGGCGGGCGGACGGGCCCGGAGCCGGGCGTGGCGCACGGCGATGCCGGCCACGCGGGCCACCCGGTCCGGCAGCGTGCGGTACGCCTTCACCTCGGCGCCGGTCTCGTCACCGTCGTCCACCACCTCGGCGAACGCGAACGCCGGAGCGATGATGCGGCCGTCGAACTCGGGGATGGCCACGCCCTGGGTGACGTCGAACGGGCCCAGCCCGCCGTCGCTCGCCGCCCAGTCCGCGGAGCTGGCGGTGCACGACGGCGCCTGGATGATGGGCACGTCCAGCGCCGCCAGCGCCGACACCTCCCACGCCTCGCCGTCGAGCCCGCCCGGGCCGCCGTCGATGCCCGCCGCCGCGGCCACGCCACCGGCGGCCAGCACGGTGGTGACCAGCACGTCGAGCCCGAGCGACGCCAGCAGGTCGATGGCCGGCGCCCCGTCGTCGCCGCGCAGCGAGTAGCACGACACCGCCACGGCATCGCCGCCCGCCGCCTCGATGCCGTCGCACAGGTCGGCGATGAACTGCGTGTTCCCGGCCACCAGGTGGGCCCGGTAGAACACCACGCCCACCAGCGGACGGGCCGGATCACGCTCGGCCGGCTCGCGCCACACCGTCACGTCGGGCACGGCCACCGGGGCGTCGAAGCCGAAGCCCTCGAGCAGCACCGTGTCGGCCACGAAGCGCACCAGGTTGGCCAGGTTCTCCGGACCGCCCTGCACCAGGTAGGCGAACGCCTCGGTCAGCAGCGACGCCGGGACGGTGGACAGGGCCGTCAGCTCGGCATCGGGCACCGCCTCCCCGGCGAACGCCAGGAACGGGATGCCCCGCCGAACGCACTCGGCCCGCAGGTCGTCGAACCCGTCCTCCCACGCCCGGCGGCCGCCCAGCAGCCGCACCAGCACGCAGGCGGTGCCGTCGAGGTCGACCTCGTGGCCGTAGGGCGACGCGGCCCGCACCGGCGGGAAGCCGTCGGGCAGCGACTCCGACGCCGTCCGCAGCGCCAGCACCTCGGTGGCCGCGGTGGTGAGGAAGAGGATCGCGGGGTCCGCAGGGCGGACGGGATCGGCGGATGCCATGGGTGACTGCTCCCGGTCGGTTGCTCGGAGGCGGTCACAGGTGTCCTGGCTCCCGGATCAGGGCTCCCCTCCGGCCTTCCAGCCCCGAGAGGCCGTGACCATGGATGGAGGATCGCTCCCCGGTGACAGTTGCGGGTACAGCCTCGGATTCGCACCGATGTTCCCTGTGTCGCGGTGGCGAACCTATCGGAACGCCGTGGCAGGATCGAACGGATGCGCCACGTCCACGTCATCGGCATCGGCACGGGCGACCCCGGCCACGTCACCGCGCAGGCCGCCTCCGCCATCGCCGCCACCGACGCCTTCCTGGTGGTGGACAAGGGCGGCGACGACGGCGCCGGCCCCGACCTGGAGGCCGTGCGGCGCCGGATCCTGGCCGACCACCGGCCCGACGGCGGCTACCGCTGGATCGCCATCGCCGAGGTCGCCCGGGACCGCACGCCCGGCGACTACGGCGGCGAGGTCCGCTCGTGGCACCACCAGCGAGCCGACCGCTACGAGGCCGCGCTGCGCGACGAGGTCGGCGAGGACGAGACCGCCGCGATCCTGGTCTGGGGCGACCCGTCGCTCTACGACTCCACGCTGCGCATCCTCGACGACGTCGCCGGGCGGGGCACCGTCGCCTTCACCCGCACGGTCATCCCCGGCATCACCAGCATCTCGGCCCTCGCCGCCGCCCACCAGATCCCGCTCCACCGCATCGGCGAGTCCATGCTCACCACCACCGGCCGCCGGCTGGTGGCCCCCGACGGGTGGCCCGCCGGCATCGCCAACGCCATCGTCATGCTCGACGCCGACTGCTCCTTCCGCCACCTCCTCGACCGCCCCGACCCCGACGGCGCTGACGGGCCCGACGGTGGTGACGGCATCCACATCTGGTGGGGCGCCTACGTCGGCTCGCCCGACCAGCTCCTGGTCGCCGGCCCCCTCGCCGACGTCGCCGATCAGATCGTCCGGACCCGCGCCGACGCCGTCGCCCGCCACGGCTGGATCATGGACATCTACCTCCTCCGCCGCCCCACGACCTGACCACCACGCCCCGGAAAGAGTCACGCGGAGGGGCCCTCGAGAGGGCACTCGGGGCAGGGGGCGAGGCCGGCGAGGTGGATCAGGCAGCACGTGTCGCGGGCGTAGCGGCCGGCCGGGGCCTCGCCGATGGCCTCGAGCGCGGTGTGGACGGCGGCGCGCTGGTTGCCGAGGAGGAGGCGGCCGGGGAGCGGGACGGGCAGGACCCGGTTGATCGACTCGGCGAGGGGGCCGGAGATCTCCTGGTGGAACCGGTCGACGGTGGCGGCGGTCTCCGACGGGGTGCCGCGGACCAGCGGGGTCAGGCCGTAGCGGACCACCCAGCCGTCGGGCCGCCAGCGGACGTGGCCGATGAGCGGGAACAGGCCGATGCCGAGGCGGCGGTGGCTGAGCAGCACCGGGTTCAGGATCTGGGCCACCACCGCCTGGAACGCGATGGACCCGGCCACCTCCTGGCGGCGGTCGGGGCCGAGGTCGGTGGCGGGCGAGAACGGGCTGTCGAACAGGCCGCGCTCGATGTGGGCGACCAGCGCCGCCACGTCGTCGGCGTCGGTGACCCCCCGGCCCTGGGCGGCGGCGACCGACGGTGGATCGAGGCGCGACCGGAGCGACATCGGGGCCAGCGCGGCCACCAGTTCGTCGTCGGTCAGCGGTCCGCCCATGGCCGCCCATCATGGCGTGTGCCAAGATGCCCTCCGCGTAGTGCAAGGGAAGCCGGTGCGAATCCGGCGCGGTCCTCGCCACTGTGACCAGGGAGCGACCCGACATCTGCCACTGGACCTCGGTCTGGGAAGGCGTCGGGGAGCGGTGATCTGGGAGCCAGGAAACCTGCTGCGCCTCAACCACGAGAGATGGAGGCCACCATGGCTGCAGTCACCACGTCCACCCCGGCACCGCTGGGCGTCCGCATCGATGTTCCCGCCTGGGCCTGGTTCGCCCTGGCGTTCGCGATGTTCGCCTCGTACATCATCCTCCAGGAGAACGGGCTCATCATGAGCAACTGGATGACGGTGCACGAGTTCTTCCACGACGGGCGCCACGCCCTCGGGTTCCCCTGCCACTGACCTGACAGGACCCCCATCGTGAAGCTCACCATGAAGGCCTTCCTTCAGCGCGGCCTGGCGGCCGGTGCTGCGGGCGGGTTGGCCGCCGCCCTGTTCATCCGCTTCGTCACCGAGATCCCGATCGGGTACGCGCTCCGCTTCGAGGACGCGACCGGCATCGGGCTCCCGCCCGGCGAGCCCGCCGAGTTCAGCCGTTCCACCCAGCACTGGGGAGGGATGGCCGCCGCCGTGATCTACGGCGTGCTGCTCGGCGTCGTCCTGTCCGTGGTCGCCGCCGCGTTCCACGATCGCATCCGCGGGCGCAACGAGTTCGCCCGGGTGGCGAAGGTGGCGGCCGCCGCGTTCCTGGCGACGTCGCTGCTGCCCGGCCTGAAGGACCCGCCGAACCCGCCCACCGTCGGCAACCCCGACACCATCGGGGACCGGACGATGTCGTACCTGGCCCTGGTGCTGGGATCGGCGTTGATCGTGCTCGCCACCTGGTGGATCTGGGAGCGGCTGACCCGCGCCGGGCTCGACGGCGGCCTCCGGTTCCTGGCCGGCGGCGGCGCGTTCGTGCTGATGCTGACGGCGGCGTACCTGATCTGGCCGGCCAGCCCCGACCGGATCGAGCCGCCCAACAGCGACGCCGCCCCCGCCCTGGTGGTGGCCGACTCGGCGCCTGCGGCGGTGCTGGACCAGATGCTGGCGACCGCCCAGGAGACCGGCGACGAGTCCTACCGGGACCCGAGCGACCCCGACGAGCCCCTCGACCTGTCGTCGATCGATCGGGGCGAGGACCTGAAGGGCAACCCGGTCGCGGTCAGCACCACCAAGCTGGTGTCGAACGCCTACGCCAGCCTGCTGTGGTCGTTCCGGCTCAAGTCGTTTGCCGGCGTGGCCCTGATGTGGGCGGTGATGGCCGGCGTGCTCGGGTTCCTCCTCGACCGCAAGGTCGCTCGGGACGGGTACCCGGCCTGACCGGCCCTACCCTCGCCCCATGACCACGCCGCGGGTGCTGCTGCTCGCCGGGACCACCGAGGCCACCGCCATCGCCCGGGTCCTCGGCGAGCAGCCCCCCGGCACCGTCGACCTGATCGTGTCGTTCGCCGGCCGCACCGCGGCACCGACCGCCCCGTCCGGCACGGTCCGGGTGGGCGGCTTCGGCGGCGTCGACGGCCTGGCCGCCTTCCTGGCCGATCAGCGGATCGACGCGGTCGTCGACGCCCTGCACCCGTTCGCCGCGGTCATGCCGTTCCAGGCGGCGGAGGCGTGCGAGCGGGCGGGCATCCCTCGGGTGAAGGTGGTGCGACCGCCGTGGTCGCCCGTCGACGGCGACCGCTGGCTGCCCGTGGCATCGGTGGCCGATGCCGCCGCACTGGTCGCGGTCCGCCCCCGGGATCGGGTGCTGCTGACGATCGGCCGCCAGGAGATCGACCCGTTCCGCACGCTCGCCGGCCCGACCTTCGTCGTGCGCACCATCGAGCCGGTGGACCTCGGCGGAACCTGGACGGCGCAGCCCCTCCTGGCCCGCGGCCCCTTCTCCGTCGACGACGAGACGGCGCTGCTGGAGCGGGAGCGCATCGACCTGCTGGTCACCAAGAACAGCGGCGGCACCGCCACCGCCGCCAAGCTCGACGCCGCCCGCGCCCTCGGCCTCCCGGTGGTCGTCGTCGACCGCCCCCCGGTCCCCGACGGCCCGATGGCGCCCACCCCCGAAGCCGCCGTCGGCTGGCTCGCCGACCACCTGGGTCAGGAGTCGGGGTAGGTCCTCGGGGTGAGGACCTTGGGGGTGCCGGTGACGCCCTGGTGGACCTCGGTGGTGGACGACCCGACGATGATCACGGTGCGCATGTCGCAGACCGAGAGGTCGACGTCACCGAGCGGGACCACGGTGACCTGCTCGGCCGGACGGCCGACGTCGCGCCCGAGGACGATGGGGGTGGTCGGTGCCCGGTGCTGGCGGATCAGGTCGAAGGCGGTGGCCAACTGGGTCGGGCGGTGGCGGGACACCGGGTTGTAGAGGGCCAGGGCCAGATCGGCCTCCATGGCGGCCCGGACCCGGCGCTCGATGATGCTCCAGGGCTTCAGGTTGTCCGACAGCGAGACGACGCAGAAGTCGTGGCCCAGCGGCGCGCCCGCCCGGGCTGCGGTGGCCAGGGCGGCGGTGACCCCGGGGACCACCTGCACGTCCACGGCGGCCCAGGCGGACGGGGCACCGGCGGCGAACTGGGCCTCCAGCACGGCGGCGGCCATGGCGAAGACGCCGGGGTCGCCGGACGAGATCACCGCCACCCGGTGGCCCTCGGCCGCCAGGTCCAGTGCCTTGGCCGCCCGGTCCAGCTCCACCCGGTTGTCGGACCCGTGGCGGGCCTGGCCGCCGATGAGGTCGTCCTGGATGGAGCGCCGGGCCTCGGGGAGCAGCCAGTCGGGATCGCCCGGCCCGAGCCCGACGACCCGGAGCCAGCCACGAGCACCGATCACCGGAGGAACGCGGTGGCGCTGGGGATGACGACCATGGAGAAGTACGGCGCCCGGTCGGCATCGGCCTCCGCCAGCGGGCACGTCACCTGGGCGGCACCGGACGCCCGCTCCACGTAGAACGCCCGGTCCAGCAGGTCGACGCTCTCCACCGCGGCCCGCACCTTGGCCAGGTTGCGGCCCAGCTTGATGACCACGGCGGCATCCGCTGCGGCCAGCGACGACTTGAGCTCGTCGACGGTCAGGACCCCGCTGAGGACGCTGAGCACCTCGGTGCCGCACACGAGCGGCCGGGCGATGGCGGCGGCGCCGGCCACCGGCGACGGGATGCCGGGCACCACCGTGGCGGCGAACCGGTCCGCCAGGCGGTTGTGCAGGTACATGTACGAGCCGTAGAAGAGCGGGTCGCCCTCGCAGATGACCACCACGTCGTGGCCGGCGGCGAGGCGCTCGCCCACCCGCCGGGCGGCGTCGTCGTAGCAGCCGATCAGGAGGTCCTCGTAGGACTGGTGGGCGCCGAGGGCCTCGGTGGTGACCGGGTACTCGATGCGCAGCTCGATGTGGTCGTCGGTGAGCAGGTGGTCGGCGACGGCCCGGGCGTTGCTGGGGCGGCCGCGGGCGGCGAAGTAGGCGACGGTGGGGGTCGACGAGATGAGCCGGTGCGCCTTCACGCTCATCAGCTCCGGGTCGCCGGGGCCGACGCCCACGCCGTACAGGTGGCCGGGGGTGGTCATTCGCGCTCCTGGGCGAGGGCGTTGAGGGCGGCGGCGGTCATGGCGCTGCCGCCCCGTCGGCCGAGGACGGTGACGAACGGGATCCCTCGCGGGTCGGACTCGAGGGCCGCCTTGGACTCCGCCGCTCCCACGAACCCGACGGGGATGCCGACGATGGCTGCGGGTCGGGGAGCGCCGGCGTCGAGGAGCTCGAACAGGCGGAACAGCGAGGTCGGGGCGTTGCCGATGGCGACGACGGCACCCTCCATGCGGGGCAGCCAGTGCTCCATGGCCGCGGCCGAGCGGGTGGTGCCCATCGACGCCGCCAGCTCGGCCACGCCGGGCTCGCCGAGGGTGCAGATCACCTCGTTGCCGGCGGGCAGCCGGGAGCGGGTGACACCGTCGGCCACCATCCGGGCGTCGCAGAGGATCGGGGCGCCCGCCTGCAGCGCGGCCCGCCCGGCGGGGACGAGGTCGTCGCTGCAGCGGATGTCGGCCGGCAGGTCGGTCATGCCACAGGCGTGGATCATGCGCACGGCGAGCGCCTCGGCCGACGGCGGGATGGCCGACAGGTCCGCCTCGGACCGGATGATGGCGAACGACCGGCGGTAGATCTCGGCGCCGTCGCGGACGTAGTCGTGGGCGGTGGTCACGACCGCACCTCGTCGAAGCCGCGGCCGTCGGGCCGGCCGACGAACGTGACATCGACCGGGCCGCGGGTGGCGCACCGCTTGTCGCACCCGGTGACGTGCACGACGGCGGGGCTCGAGCGACGGTCGATCTGGCGGGCGGCGACCCGACGGGTGGCGATCTGGCGGTGGGCTTCGGCCAGGGCATCGGCCTCGGTCTGCCAGCAGCCGGCGGCGCCGACGCACGAGATGACACCAGCGGCGGGATGGTCCGGGCGGACCACGAGGCCGAGCGCCCCCAGCTCCGCCGTCAGCCCCGGCCGGTGCGGCAGCACCAGCGAACGCCACGGCGTGACCCGGATGGGGCCGTCGGCGCGGTGCGCGACGGCGGCGAGGGCGGCGCCGTCGAGGCGGCCCAGCACCGGCGCGGCGACGACGATCCGGTGACCGTCGGGACCGACCACCTCCCCGAGGGGGCCGGGCGCGGCGACGGCGCCGACCGGATCTGCCTGGGGCCGCCCGAGCCTCGACAGCACCGACGGGAGGGCGATCCCAGCGGCCAGCACGTCGGCCACCCGAGCCTGGTCGCCGACCGCCCGGCACGCCTCGGCGAGCGTCGTGACCAGCGCGACCGCCTCGCTCGCCGGGACCGTGCCCCCGCCGATGCCAGGGACCCGCACCGCCCAGTCGTCGCCCGCAGCGACGAGCACGGCCTCGGCCCGACGGCCAGCGGTCCACCCGCCGGCGTCGTCGATGTGGACGGCGAACTTGGGGGCCAGCGTCGGCCCGTTGGCGAGCAGGGCGTCGAGCGCCGCCAGCAGGGCACCCCGCAGGTCGTGCTCCCGGGGGCCGGCGAAGGGCGAGATGCTGACGAGCGCGGCGCCGGGTGCTCCCAGCCCGACCGAGCGCAGCCGGTCCAGCGCAACGCCGACCTGGCCCTCCCGCACCCCGCGGAGCTGGAGGTTGCCGCGGTTGGTGAGCTCGATGGTGTCGCTGCCGACGGTGGCGGCGACGTCGGCGACAGCCAGCGCTCGGTCCCGGGTGAGGGCACCGCCGACCAGCGGGACCCGCAGGAGGACGCCGTCGCGCTGCAGGACGGGCCGCTCGAACGTGGGACAGGCGCCGGTGCGCTTGTGGCCGACGGCGAGCAGCTGCATCGGGCCACCGTACCCGACGTAGGGCATGGTGCCCTACGTGGGGCCGAGGGGCGTCCTAGCCGGCCCGGCGGGCGGCTGCGGCGGCCACGAACGCCTCGGCCAGCGCCGGCTGGCCGGCCAGGTGGACGTGCAGGTAACTGGCCAGGACCGTCGGCGTGGCGAACCCGCCCGGACCCGTCCCGGTGCGCCCGGTCAGCTCCAGCGCCGCGCCCGCAGGCGTCGTCGCGGTGCAGTGGAACTCGTGGCCGCGCAGCACGGTGCCCGCCGGTCCGAGCGGCGAGTCCGCCTGCTGCACGGCCGTCCGGTAGCCCAGCGTGAGCCGGTCGGTCATGGCGGCGTCGACCGGCAGGGCGCCCACCATCGGGTGGCCGTCGAGCGAGCGGGCGAGCCAGAGCAGGCCCCCGCACTCCGCCCAGGTGACCAGCCCGTCGGCCACCCGCCGAGCCACGTCCCGGCGCAGCGCCTCGTTGGCGGCGAGCGCCTCGGCCATCACCTCGGGGAACCCGCCGCCGACCACCAGTCCGTCGATGCCCTCAGGCAGGGCCGGGTCGTGCAAGGGGTCGAACGGCACCACCTCGGCGCCTGCAGCTTCGAGCGCCTCCACGTTGTCCGGGTACTGGAACGTGAACGCCCGGCCCCCGGCGACGGCGATGCGAGCCGCCCCCACACGGGTCGGCACCGGCACGTCGTCCACCTCCAGCGGCTCGGCCGCGGCGGCGACGGCCAGCACCCGATCCAGGTCGCAGCGCTCGGCGATGAGGTCCGCGAGGTGGTCCAGCGCGGCGGCCACCTCATCGGGGCGCTCGGCCACCGGGACCAAGCCCAGGTGGCGGTCGCGCCACGACAGCCGCTCGTCCCGCCGCAGGGCGCCGACCACCGGCACGGGCGCCGCCATCGCCCCGATCGCGGCCCGGACCATGGCCTCGTGGCTGTCCGAGGCCAGCCGGTTGAGCACCACGCCCGCCACCCGGACCCGAGGGTCGAACGTGGCGAACCCGTGCACCAGCGCCGCCACCGACGCGGCCTGCGACGAGCAGTCGACCACCAGCAGCACGGGCGCGTCGAGCGCGACGGCCACGTCGGCCGTGGACGACGGGCTCCCGTCGGCGGCCCCGTCGAAGAGGCCCATCACGCCCTCGACCACCAGCACGTCGGCGCCGCTGGCCGCCCGGCCGGCGAGCGGCCCGATGAGCGACGGGCCGCACATCCACGGGTCCAGGTTGCGCCCCGGCCGCCCGGTGGCGAGGGCGTGGTAGCCGGGGTCGATGAAGTCCGGCCCGACCTTGGCCGACGCGACCACCCGGCCCTGGCGCCGGAGCGCCGCCATGAGACCCGTGGCGACCGTGGTCTTGCCGGCACCGGAGTGGGTCCCGGCGACCACCAGCCGGGGGCCGAGCATCAGAACTCGATCCCCTTCATGGCGGTGATGCCCTCGTCGTACGCGTGCTTCACCTTGCGCATCTCCGTGACGGTGTTGGCCACGTCGATCAGCTCCTGGGGTGCGTCGCGCCCGGTGACCACCACGTTGGTACGAGGCGAGCGGGCGCGGATCCCCTCGGCCATCTCGGCGGCGTCGACCCACCCGTACTTCACGGCGTAGGTGGCCTCGTCGAGGATCAGCAGGTCGTAGTCGCCCGACGCCAGCTTGGCCTTCGCCACCTGCCAGGCGTGCTGGCCCTTGGCGATGGTCTCGTCCATGTCGGTGGACTCCCAGGTGAAGCCGTCGCCCAGGGTGTGCCACTCGATCTCGAGGTGCTCGGCCAGCTTCTTCTCGCCGACCTTCCACTTCCCGGACTTCACGAACTGGACCACGCCGACCGTCCACCCCCGGGCCCAGCCCCGGGACATCACCCCGAACGCAGCGGAGCTCTTTCCCTTCCCGTGGCCGGTGTTCAGCAGGACGATGGACTGGCGGGGCATGGCGTCATCATGGCCGCCCCTGCCTCCGGGAACCGCAAGCGGACCACGGCCGCGGGGGCCACGGCCGCGTCGCCGCCGGCCTCGCGGAGCAGCATCCGCACCACGCCGCCGTGGGTGACGACCACGTGCCGACCCGTCGGCAGCGAGCGCAGGAAGGCGTGGACGCGGGAGCGGAGGTCGGCCGTCGACTCGCCGTTCGGAGCGGAGAACGAGTCGAAGTCCAGCAGCTGCTCCTGCACGTCCCCGGCGAGGTCGTCCCAGCGCGCGCCCTCGATGTCGCCGAAGTCCAGCTCCCGCAGCCGATCGTCGACCACCGCGTCCAACCCGGCCAGCTCAGCCGTGCGGACGCAGCGGCCCAGAGGCGAGGTCCAGGCCCGCACACCGGTCCCGCTCGGCAGCTGATCGCGGAGCGCTTCGGCCTGGGCCTCGCCCGCCCCGGTGAGCGGCACGTCGCTCCAGCCGGTGTAGCGGCGGTCCCGGCTCCACCCGGTCTCGCCGTGGCGGACCAGCCACACGTCGAGCCCCCGTTCCACGGCCGGAACCCTAGGGGCGCGGCCCGCACTAGGGTGCCGCCTGCGTCCGAGGGCGAAGTCCGGTGAGATCCCGGCACTGTCCCGCAACGGTAGAGCCGACCCGGTGTCGGCGAGTCCGGTCGAGCCTCGGTCGCGAGAACCACGTGAACCCTCGAGGCTTGGGGTCGGTTGCCGCAGTGCGAGACATCACCACCACCCGTGCACCCATCACGCTCGTGCTGGGCGGCACCCGCTCCGGCAAGTCCCGAACCGCGGAGCAGCTGGCTGCGGACCTCGGCGGTCCCCGCCCGCTGACCTACGTGGCCACCGCCCGGGTCGACGCGACCGACGCCGACCACGTGGCCCGGATCGACGCCCACCGCGCCCGCCGTCCCGCGGGCTGGATCACGGTCGAGTGCCCGGACCCGCTCACCCTGCCCGGCCACCTGGCCGCCATCGACGGGCCGGTGCTGCTGGACTCGCTGGGCACCTGGATCGCCTCCCACCCCGACCTGGCCGTCGACACCGACGCGCTGGTCGCCGCGCTGACCGCCCGGGACCACCCCACCATCGTCGTGTCCGAGGAGGTGGGCTGGTCGCTCCACGCGCCCACCGAGGTCGGCCGCCGCTTCGTCGACGCCGTCGGGCTGCTGAACCAGGCCGTGGCCGCGGCGGCGGACCGCGTGCTGCTGGTGGTCGCCGGCCGGGTGCTGGAGCTGCCGCCGTGCTGAGCGCCGTGAGCTTCCTCACCGTTGTCGGCCGGGCCCGGACCCCGGGACCGACCACGTTCCGCTGGTTCCCGCTGGTCGGCGCGCTGATCGGCGCGGCGGTGGCAGCCGCCCTGGCCGGCGGCCGGGAGATCTGGGCCCTGCCGGTCGCCGCCGCGGTGGCCGTCGCGGTCGACCTGGCCGTCACCGGCCTGCTCCACGTCGACGGCCTGGCGGACAGCGCCGACGGCCTCCTCCCCCACCTGGAGCGCGAGCGTCGGCTGGAGGTCATGCGCCTGCCCGACACGGGCGCGTTCGGCGTGGGCGTCGTGGCGGTGGTCCTGCTGCTCCGGTTCGCCACCCTCACGGATCCCGCGGTCGAGCCCTGGTCGCTGGTGGCGGTGTGGAGCATCAGCCGGACCGCGGCGGCCGCCGTCCCCGGCTTCGTCCCCTACGCCCGCGCCGAGGGCCTCGCCAGCGCCTTCCTCGCCGGACCCGACCGCTGGATCCTCCTCGCCGTCGTCCCGGCGCTGGCCCTGCTGGCCGTGACCCAGCAGGGCACCGGCATCGCTGCCGGCCTCGCCGCCCTCGTGGCGGCCGCCGGCGTCGTCGGGCTCGCCCGAGCCCGGCTGGGCGGGTTCACCGGCGATGTCCTGGGCGCCACCATCCTCGTGTCGGAGACCGTCGCCCTGCTCGTGCTGGCGGCCCACCGGTGAGGCCGACCGCCACCCGCCCGGCCGGGGCGGCCGTCGGCCTGCTCCTGGACCGGGCCTTCGGCGAGCCGCCGGCGTTCCACCCCGTGGCGGGGTTCGGCACCGCCATGCAGCACGTGGAGCAGGCCACCTGGCGGGACCGCCGATCGGCCGGCATCGCCTACACCGCCACCGGGGTGGCCCTGGGTGCGGCGGCAGGGTGGGCGACCCGCTCCACCGCCATCACCGTCGGGGTCGGCGCGGCGGGACGACAGCTCCGCACCGTCGCCGGCCAGATCGGCGACCGGTGCGAGGCCGACGACCTCGCCGGGGCCCGGGCGCTGCTCCCCTCCCTGGTCGGCCGGGACCCGAGCGCGCTGGATCACCGCGGCATCGCCGCCGCCGTCATCGAGTCCCTGGCCGAGAACTCGGTCGATGCCGTGGTGGCCCCGGCGCTGTGGGGCGCGGCGTGCGGCCCGGCCGGCGCCGGCGCCTACCGGGCCGTCAACACGATGGACGCCATGGTGGGTCACCGATCGGAGCGGTACGAACGGTTCGGCTGGTCCGCCGCCCGGCTGGACGACGTCGCCGACGTGGTGCCGGCGCGGGCGTTCGCCGCGCTGGTCGTGGCGGTCGCACCCGGCCGGGCCAGGGCCATCGCCCGGGCCGTGCGCACCCAGGCGCCGGCCCACCCGTCGCCCAACGCCGGGGTGGCCGAGGCCGCCGTGGCCGCCGCCCTCGGGGTCGAGCTGGGCGGGCCGCTGCGCTACGGCGACCGCCACGAGGACCGGCCCGTGCTGGGCACCGGCCCCCGCCCGATGCCCACGGACATCGCTCGGGCGATCGACCTGGTGGACCGGACCGAGCAGCTCCTCACAGCCCTGCTCCTGGCTCCATCGGTCCTCACCGTCGTGGCCCGCCGAGCCCGGAGGTCGCCCGCATGACCATCGCCACCACCGGTCCCCACGGGGGCGATGTCGAGGCCGTTGCCCGCTCGCTCGGGGTCGACCCCGCCGCCATCCTCGACCTGTCCGCCAGCCTGAACCCGGTCGCGCCCGACCCCCGACCGGTCGTGGGCCGCCACCTCGACGCCCTGCTCCGCTACCCCGACGACCGCCGGGCCACCGCCGCGCTGGCGGAGGTGATGGCCGTCGACCCCGCCCGGCTCGTGCTGACCAACGGGGGCGCCGAGGCCATCGCCCTGGTCGCCCAGCGGCACCCCACCGGCTGGGCCGCCGAGCGGGACTTCTCCCTGTACCGCCGCCACCTCCGCACCGTCGACCCCGACGGCCCCCGCTGGATGTCGGACCCCAACAACCCGACGGGCGCGCTCGCCCCTCGCACCGTCCGCGCCGCCGTGCGCGACGAGGCGTTCTACCCGCTGGCCACCGGCACCTGGACCCGCGGCGACGCCGAGGCCATCGCCCTCGGATCGCTCACCAAGCTGTTCGCCTGCCCCGGCCTGCGCCTCGGCTTCGTCCTGGCCCCCGACGACCGCACCGCCGCCGAGATCGCCGACCTGCGGCCCCGCTGGTCCGTCAGCGGCCCGGCCGCCGCCGCCCTTCCGGACCTGCTCGCCACCGCCGACCTCCCGGGCTGGACGACCTCGATCGCCGCCCTCCGCACCGAGCTGCACGACCTGCTCGCCGCCCATGGCCTCCACGCCGAGCCGGGGACCGCCAACTACCTCTGGATCCCCTGCGCCTGCGGCCTCCGGGCCCACCTCCTGCGCCACCGGATCCTCGTCCGCGACGGCACCAGCTTCGGCAGCCCGGACGCGGTCCGCATCGCCGTCCCTCCACCCACCGGCCTCGAGCGACTCGCCGAGGCCCTCGACCACCTCGAGGATCCCCCATGACCGACCCGAACCCGTTGCCGCACGAACTGCCCGCCGTGACCCCCATCGACGAGGCGGCCGCCGACGCCGCCCGCCAGCGGTGGGGCACCCGGGCCAAGCCGCCGGGCTCCCTCGGGCAGCTCGAGGACGTGGCCGTGGCCCTGGCCGGCATCACCGGCGCGTGCCCGCCGCCGGTCGCCGCCCACCCGGAGGTGGTGGTGTTCGCCGGCGATCACGGCGTGGTGGCCGACGGGGCCAGCGCCTGGCCGTCAGACATCACCGGCCTCATGGTCCACGCCATGGCTGGCGAGATGGCCGCCATCAACACGTTCGCGGCCACGGTCGGCGCCGAGGTGACCCTCGTCGACGTCGGCGTCGCCGCCGACCTCACCCACCTGCCCTCCGTGCGCCACCGGAAGGTGCGTCCCGGCACCGCCAGCCTCGCCACCGGTCCGGCCATGACCGTGGACGAGGCCCGTGCGGCGGTCGCCGTCGGCATCGAGGTGGCCCAGGAGCTGATCGCCGGAGGAGCCGACCTGCTGGTGGCGGGCGACATGGGCATCGGCAACACCACG